>JBAXCW010000042.1:0-6990 GCA_037141275.1 Actinomycetes bacterium | reverse complement strand
CATTCCTGCCAGTGACGGATTCCGTCTCTTCAGGGATCGCCTGGTCACCAGAGACAGCGTCGTCGAATCTCGTCGTGTCCAGATGGAGTCCATCTTCACGACCTTGAAGACAGCCGGCATCGACCGTTCGAGCCTCAACCTGACCTGGGACTTCACGGTGGCAAGCACGCGCAGCCTTTCGGAGCGTGCCCTCAAGATTCGTAACAACGCGTTTGCTCAGCTGGGCGATACCACAATGGGAGACAACGTCATTCAGGGCGCCTCACCCGTCTGGCACATCACCAACGTGACCAATACCCCGTCTGACCCAGACTCCATCCGCACGATCGATGGAACCATTGAGGTGCCGTGTTACCTCACATCGGCCAATTGCGCAACCGGTGGCGTGTTCAACTACGGGTCCGACGGTCTGCCCGCACAGCTACCGGGCAGCAAGCAGCTCGCACAGTTCCGGTGCACGATTCCGCAGAGCTCAACCGATGGCAGTGGGCCGATGTACACGACCCTCTACGGCCACGGACTGTTTGGGTCCATTAACGAAGTCGGCTCACGCAATGTACGTCAGTTCGGTAACGAGAACCGGATGGTTGTCTGCGGCTCCAACTGGAGCGGAATGGCAAGCGCAGATGACCTCGGGCCAGAGGACGACACTGTTACTGCAGCAGGGGTTCTTTCCGATCTGTCCAACATGGCCAAGATTTCGGACCGACTGCAGCAGGGGTACCTCAATTTCATGTACTTGGGCCGTGCGCTGTCACATACAAACGGCCTGACCACTGACGCCGCGTTCGCTGTAACCAAGGACGGAAACAGCGCCTCGTACAACAAGAACTACATCACTTACTACGGCAACAGCCAAGGTGGAATCGCCGGTGGTGGCCTGACCGCCCTTTCGCCTGACATCACCAGGTCTGTCCTGTATGTGGGGGCGATGAACTACTCAATGCTGCTGCCAAGGTCAACCGACTTTGATGAGTACAAGCCCTATTTCTTCCCCGTCTACACCAAGCTCAGCCAGCGACCACTGCTACTCGGCCTGATGCAGATCTCATGGGATCGAGGCGAGCCAGACGGTTACGCCAACCACATCACAAGCAACCCGCTTCCAAATACACCCGTCAAGCACGTGACGATGGAGATGAGCTATGGCGACCATCAGGTATCTAATGTCGCCACTCTCGTAGAGGCAAGGACGCTTGGTCTAAAGGTTCGTCAGCCATACCTTGAGGCCAACCGAGACACTTACGGTGCGGCGACGCCTTGGGGCTTGTCAACACTCGGAGCAATGCCACTCAGCGACAACGGGCTGATCGTCTGGGATATCGGCCCAATGCGGTATCCGGCGGACCCAGTGCCCTGCCGCGTACGGTCGGAGCAGACGTTCTGTGGCACCCCTGCTCCGCCAGCTAACAACGAGCCGGCTCGAATTGGCGGCGACCCGCACGATCAGAACATCCGCACCATGGCAACCCTGCGTCAGCAGATCGCCGACTACATCAAGCCGAACGGCCACCTCAACGAGGTCTGCGGAATCCTTCCTTGCTTCGGGAGCGCTTACACCGGCGCACCGTAGGTCGTCTTGCTCGGGTCGTTTCGGCGACCCGAGAAGCTAGGCCCCATCTGAATCCTTCGAGGCTTAGACCTTGAGGGATTCAGAGAAGAGGGTCCGCGCCCAGATGGCGTGGATCGTGTTCAGCACCACCGCAGGGTCTTCCTGCGGGTGCCGTCCAAGGGTTCTCAGCAGATAGCGCTCGTTCATTGCGGTTAGGGCTTCTGCTGTTGCTTGGGGGTCTGGCACGTCCGTAATCCCAGCCTTGACAAGGCCGGCGATTGCGTTGCCCGTCTCTGCTGAGAAGTGCCGGATGAACCCCTCGTAGCCAGCCTCAAGGTCCTCGTCCTCAACGGCAGCATCAGCCACAGCCTTGACAAGCGGCCCTTGGTCAGTGAAGAACCTGACGACCTGCGACAAGGAGTCACGGATCAACTCCGAGTTGGGACCGTCTAGGCCGCTGCGGGCTGCCAGCGCGTTGTGGGCAAACGCTGAAGAGAGCTCGATCACATCGCCTCCCAGATCCGTGAGCAACTGGAGCGCGACGGATGGCATTCCGTCGAAGTGTCGGTAGAAAATTGTTCGTGACAGATCGGCCTTGGCCATCACGCTCTCGACAGAAACCTCGCGGTACGGCTGGCTTCGGAGTAGCCCGTTGGCAGCATCGAGAATGGCCTGGCGTGACCTCGCTGAGGTCTGCCTCTGTCGCCCTTGGGGTGCCGCGGCCATGGAGTGATCGTACAGCAGGATTTGAAATTCGCGGCAGTAAGTTGACACCGCGTCGCAAGGCGCGGTACGGTTCTACCTATGACTACAGACACCTCATTGCGGCTACGCCGTCACACGACCACGATCATCGCCACCGCAGCTGCCTTCACGGCACTCGCAGCCATCGCAGCCGTTCCCGCCCAGGCCACCACGGCCAAGCCGAACATCATCGTCATGACCGTTGACGACCAGAGGCAAGACGACCTTACGATCATGACCAAGGTCAAGGCCCAGCTCCAGAACACAGGTGTCACGTTCCAGAACTCATTCGCTTCCTACGCGCTCTGCTGCCCGTCACGGACCACGTTCATGACCGGTCAGTACATGCACAACCACGGCATCACATGGAACTTCTGGCCTTCAGGCGGATTCTTCAAGTTCAAGCACTCAAGCAATGACGGCGGTTGGGGCAACATTCTGCCCGCATGGCTCCAGACTGCTGGCTACCACACAGGGCTAATTGGTAAGTACCTAAACCAGACAGGTGAGGAGGACCCAACAACCCGCATCACGCGCACTGCCACGGGCACCATCGGGACCTCAACGATCACCGTTTCTGGTGATGCGTCCGCTCTTGCCATTGGCGACAACGTGTCGTCATCACTCTCGACAACTGCTGCAACGGGAACCACGGGCGCAACCTCGGTCATCGCATCAGGCAGCACAAGTGGAATCCGTATTGGCGACTACGCCGTCGGTAAGGGATTCTCTGGAGGACCAACCGTTACCAGCATCGTGTCTAACACCGTCAACTTCAGTGCTCCGCTAACCGAGAACACAGACAGCCTCACAACAACCCAGCCGGGCGTCGAAACAGGCTCAAAGATCACGCAGATCTCAGGCTCAACGCTGACGATTTCCCAGCCGCTCAACAAGACCCTCAGCGGTACCGACAACATTGTCACCGGCCGAGCGACTCCAACTGAGGTCCCACCAGGCTGGAGCGAATGGGTAGGCGGCGTGGACCCAACCACCTACGCCTTCTATGGCTACACCCTCAATGTCAACGGAACGCTTAAGACCTATGGCTCGTGCCGCCACCAGTACAAGACGATTGACCCTGCTGGCAACAACGTCACCCCACCGCTCAAGACTCCTTACACAACCAACAAGCTCGAAGGTTGCCACGAGGAGAACGCACAATCCGATGTCTACCTTCAGAACAAGAGCGCAAGCTCTGATGCCAACTACCAGACCGACGTTGAGACAACCTACGCCGAAAAGTACATCAAGGCAAACGGGGCCAAGTCCAAGCCTTACTTCCTTTGGCTCACACCAACCGCTCCTCACACGACAACAACCACGGGCGCAAACGAAGGCTCGCCAGCAGTGCCGCCTTACCGCTACCGCAGCACCTTCGCGACCAAGCAGCTTCCAAACTGGCCGGCGCTTGACGAGGCTGACACATCTGACAAGCCATGCATCCAGAGCTTCTTCTGCTGGTTCGGCCGCCTCGGACCAAGCGGTCTTCAGCTCGCAACAAACCACTACCGCGGACGCCAGGGCGCAATCAAGGGACTCGACGACATGGTCGGTCGGATCGTTGCCGCAGTCAAGAAGACAGGCAAGGCCAAGAACACGATCATCATCTACACATCCGACAACGGCTGGCTCCTTGGCGAGCACAACCTTGTCGCCCAGAAGCAGTTTGGCTTTGACGAGTCAATCCGCGTACCGCTTGTAATCAGCGGACCTGGTTTCACTGGCGGCAAGACAGCAGCCCCAATGGTCGTCAACACTGACCTTGCTCCAACCATCCTTCGCGCAGCGGGAGCCACCGCTGGGCGTGCGATGGACGGCGTAGCCCTCCAGGACATCCTCGCCAACCCAGGCGCATGGTTGACCCGAACCGTCGTCATCGAAACAGGTGAGAACCCCCGCGCGCCTTCATACGCGGGCATCCACAACTGGCATTGGCACTTGGAGATGCTCCACGGTGGCGGACTGCCTGACAGGTATGAGCTCTACGACCTCTCCAAGGATCCATTCGAGATGAACGCTGTGAGCAACGACCCTGCCTACTCGGAGGTCCTCGCCCAGCTCGTCGCACAGGATCAGCGTCTGGCTAGCTGCAAGGGCACTGCCTGCCGGGACACCAGCGCGATTCCAGCAAGCCCTGCCCACAGCTCACTTGACGACGTCAGCATGACGACTGGCCTCCACACAGGACACTAAGAGTGCCCGGGGCCGCCTCAGCGCTCCCGGGCCGTGGTGCTCCCGCGTACGAGATCCAAGACCGCCACGCGGTCTTGGGTTCGGCGCTGCTGGGGCCTTGGGGCGAAGACACTCGCCGCATAGGCTTCGGGATGGGCTGTTTCTGGGGCGCTGAACGGATGTTTTGGCAGCTGCCCGGCGTCGTGTCCACAATTGTGGGCTACGGCCAAGGGATCACTCCTAACCCCACCTACGAGGAAGTCTGCACTGGTCAGACGGGACACAACGAGGTTGTCGAGGTCATCTACAACCCTCGCGAGATCAGCCTTGAGGAGCTTCTCACCACCTTTTGGGAAGGTCACGACCCCACTCAGGGAATGCGCCAGGGCAATGACATTGGGACTCAGTACAGATCCGGGATCTACCCAACTAGTCCTGACCAGACGGATTTAGCCTCTGCTTCTCGCCTCAGCTACGGGGAGGCTCTTGCCGCCCGTGGCTTAGGACCAATAACCACAGAGATAGAGCCATTCAGGAACTTCTTCCCAGCCGAGGAATACCACCAGCAGTACCTCCACAAGGTACCCAACGGGTACTGCGGGCTGGGTGGGACAGGTGTGGCCTGCCCAGTTGGGCTTGACCCAAACGCCGACTAGCTGCCGAGCAGCAGTACTGCAACCGCGGCTAGTGGTGCGAGGAGAAGTAGATGTGGTGAGGTGATCTGCATGTGACGTCTACAACCCTGCCCACATTCCCGAGTTGCGCAACTAGAAGTTGTCGGGCCTTCAGTTGGTCTTGGCGGCGGCGCCAAGGGCCGCCAACGAGATCCGCTTTGCCTGATCGGTGTAACCGCAGCGTCGAGCTGGTGCGGCCGCAGCCATGATCAGCTGGCTCATCGGAAGTCCACCTACTGTCGCCCCAGGATGGTGTGCTGCGGCAGTGACAAGCGTGCTGGTTGCGTTCTGCAACATCAGGCCGGTGTCGCCGGTCACGAGCCGACAGCCTGACTTGGAAATACCCTCTATTTGGGCGATCGAGGCCCGGACCTCGTTTGCGGTGGTCGTGCTGACCTCCTCCGCCTGTGCGCCACAGCCTAGGACGCCAAGACACGCAGCGGCGGAAACCGCTGCTGTTGTCATACCAATCCGGGTCCCTAAGGTTCGCATACGCAACTTCATCAACACTGACTTTACCCAGAAGTTTCGGTGAGCCTACTGTGGCATTGCTCACGCTTCTAAAGTGCGCCCGAGAGGATTCGAACCTCTGACCTTCGGTTCCGTAGACCGACGCTCTATCCAGCTGAGCTACGGGCGCTCGAGCCGCAGTCTACCCTCCTCAAGGGTTCAGACGTGCGCTCCGTCAGGCCAACCAGCCCTCGGGTCCGGAAGTGGAGTCAACTTCGCCTCAATCAGCTCCCTCATTGGCTCAAACTGTGGAGGCAAGATCACCTTCGTTCCAAGCTCTTCCATTGAGAGGCCGTCGACCGTAAATCCAGGCTCCACAGTGGCAAGTTCGTAGAGAATGCCGCCGGGCTCCCGGAAATAGAGAGAACGGAAGTAATGGCGGTCAACCTCACCGCTGCTTGGGATTCTGTTCCCCTGCAGCAGGTCAATCCAAGTCTGAAAGTCGGCGTCCGACGTTGCCCAAGCGATGTGATGGATCGACCCAGCGCCTTGTCGACCATGTTGGGCTGGCGGCGGGTCAAAGGCGATCCATCCGCCCCGCCTATCACCGCGTAGCTCATACCTGACCCCCTCGCCATCAGCCTTGGCCTCAGCACCCATCAGCTGCTCAAGCAGCATTACGGATTGAGGCTCATAGGCTGAATAGGCCCGGACACCTTCAAAGCCTGTGATGGCCAGCTCCGCTGGAACCTCCGGATGGAATGCGACAAGCGCCTGGTCCCCGGTGTGGTCAACAACAAGCTCATGCGAGAGTCCCTCTGGGTCAGAGAACAGGCAGGACTCACCATTTGTCTGGGTGGGTACTCCTTCAGCCCGCAGCCTTGAATCCCAGAACTCCAACGCTGCCTGCGAGCCCACACGCCAACCGACCCTGTGCACCATCCCCGCGCCAGGCGTACCTGGGGCAGCATGCTTGTACTCAAAGAAGGTGAGGTCCAACCCCGGTCGCGCATGCTCGTCACCGAAGAACAGGTGGTAGACGCCAGGGTCATCTTGGTTAACAGTCTTGGCGATCATCCGCAGCCCAAGGACACGGGTGTAGAAGTCAACATTCCCGTGCGCATCGCCAGTTATCGCAGTTATGTGGTGCAGGCCATCGAGCTTGGCGGGGTTCATTGCCACCACGATAGACGCCCCTAGGGGCACTTCAACGCCACAGGCGTTGCCACACAATCCCATCCACCTACAGGGCACTTCAGCGGAGAGGGAGGGATTCGAACCCTCGCAGGCAACGCCACAGGCGTTGCCACACAATCCCATCCACCTACAGGGCACTTCAGCGGAGAGGGAGGGATTCGAACCCTCGATGAGGTTTCAAACCCCATACTCCCTTAG
>JBAXCW010000041.1:0-7121 GCA_037141275.1 Actinomycetes bacterium | reverse complement strand
GTTGTATGGCCGCTCTCAACCAGACAGGAGCTGTCAACCGACTCGCGAGGGAAGTAGTGGTTTCCCTCAACTACGACTGTGTCGTCGCTCTCGGCGACCACTTTGCCGTTCCAAATAGCCCTCACTTGCCAGCCTCCTTAGTTGCTTTTCCAACCAAACTACCCGCGCAGGAGAGCGTGTGAGCGCCGATCTGAAAGCTAGTTGAGAGGGACGTAGCCTTTGGCGACCAGGCGCTGGGCGGCGGCCGAGTTCTGTGCCCAGTTGATGAAGGTGGCGACGACGCCCTCTGGATTACCGCGGGTCACAAGCCAGAAGTTCCTCACGGCTGGGTACTGGCCTGACTTGGCATTGGAGAGCGTGCATGCGTATCCCTCGTAGCCAACAACGTTCGTTCCAGCCGTGAAGCCGGCGGACACGTAGCCAATCGCATTCTTGTTGCTCTTCACTGCCTGCTGTACCAAGCCGTTGGTTGCTTTCGCAGCGGCTCTGGAAGTAACGTGCTGGCCGAAGCCAAGGAACAGCTTCTCGAACATGTCCTGCGTTCCCGACGAGACAGTGCGAGTGAGCAGCGCCACCGAAGTTGTCAACTTGGCTCCGGTGACGTCCTTCCAGCTGGCAATCGAACCGGTATAGAGCGCGTTGACCTGCGACTGGTTCAGGTTGGTGATTGGATTCGCCTTGTTAGTGATCAGGCAGATTGCGTCGCGAGCGAACTTGTTCCAGGTCATGCCGTGTGGATCCGCGCCACGCTCATCCCTAGATGACATGCCGATCGTCACCCGTCCGTAAGCGGCGTCGGCGACACCCACATCTGACCCGCCCTGATAGAGCTTGAAGGTGGCTGGGCTCCCCTTTTCCTTGAGGAACGCGGGCACGAGCGTGGTCATCAACGGATAGACGGACGTTGAACCACTCATCGTGATTGTTGGCTTGGCCACCGCAACAGATGGCCCGCTCAGAGTGAGCGCGGCTGTTGCAAGAAGGGCTAGAGGGAGACAAGTCTTCTTCATCGTCCGAACTCTAGAAGCCGGGAGTTTCAGAGATGTGAAGATCTTGCTCAACAACAGAACGGCTCCCCGGTGGCTGCAGCCACCGGGGAATGGGCCGTGAACTTCAGCCGAGCGCTACGACTACTTGTCGCGAGCTCTCCGGAGCGTGCCGACCTTCGAGCCGTTGTCGAGAATGTCGCGCTTTGGCGTTACAGACCGGAGGTATTGGCTGACATTCTTTCCAGTTCTCAGAGCGCGGAGTGCGCCGTGAGCACGAGCGATCTCGGTAGGCGAAGCATTGGGGCCGGGTACCGGCGCCTTGCTGTGCGGACCGAAGACACTCTGCCAGATGACCTGGTCAAACAGCTGCTGTGGCACCATGTCGAGGCTCTCGTAGGGAAGAGCCGCGGCCAGCTTGCCGGCCGCACGGGCAACTCCAGCGGAAGTCACGGAAGTCAGTGAGTACTTCGGCTTGATTGCCGTGTACTTCGCTGTGTCTGGTGTATCAGTGGTCCGAGCGAACGCATCGTACATCGGTGTTGCGAGGGCGTCACCGAGTGTCAGGGGGTTGAGCCCGAGCAGGAGCATCGCGCTGCGCAGAGCTGAGTTCTGGTCATAGCGAGTGTGCACGACTGCGCCCTTCTTTGCCCATGGCGAGATCACGAAGGCAGGCATGCGATGAGCATCCACGTGGTCAGCTCCGTCCTGGGAATCGTCCTCGACGATGAACACGGCTGATTCGCTCCAGATCTTCGACTTGCTGAGCGTCTCGATGAACTGGCCGATGGCCAAGTCATTGTCGGCAACGAGGGCCTTGGGTGTTGGGATGCCTGCCTTAACACCGTTCGTGTGGTCGTTGACGAAGGTCAGGTATGTCAATGCAGGGACACTATTAGCGGCAAGCTGAGTAGCGAACTTGTCCCTCCAATAGTCGAGACGGCTGTGGTAGATCGTGCTACTGAACACCTTGTGCTTGAGACCGTTCGCGGACGAGTCCATCTCGCAGTACTTGGAGTTAAGCAACGTGGCCTTCTTCAGTGCCTTGTCGAGTGTGGGATCCGCCGCGCAACCGAACGTTTGTGGGTAGGAGCGGTCGTTCGCAGCCTTCACCGCTGCGTATGTGGACCTACCGTCATCGCTGGAGTCCTTGCAGCTTGGGCCCTGCGACGCCGAGCAGACAACGGAGCTTCCTGACTCATTCTCGCCGTAGTTGATTGCCGATACACCCTGGCGAACTGCCTGGTCGAAGATCGAAACCTTTGGAGCGAAAGAGATCGGATAGATGAAGTCAAACAGACGTCCTCGGTTGGCGTAATTGGCATGTAGCGCCCTCTGCGAGTAATCGATGGCCGTTCCCATTGAGGTAATGATGTGGCCATCAACTGACACTTCACTGTTCGCGTAGAAGTGATCGAGCAGCGGGAACCGGCGAGTGAGCGCATGTGCGTTGGGAGTAACTCCTCCTGTCGCGCCAGTGGTCCCGTTGTCACCGAAGACCTGAAGGTTCGGGTCACCGTCTCCTCGCGTGTCCTTGCCGAAGATCTGGTCGTAGGTCCGATTCTCGCGGACGATGTAAAAGACGTGCTTGATTGGTCCGTTTGCCTTCAGCGCGGTATTCGGCGGTCCAACTGTGAAGTTGGCCGGGGTGAGCTGCGCGTCGGCTTGAGTCGTGAGGGTGGCTAGCGCTTCTGTCGTGGGAACAGCAAGAACGCCAACGCGACCGAGCAGCATGTCAGGCACATACTGACCGTAAGGAGCACTCTCGCTAGAAGCGAAGTTCGTGCCGTAGAGAGGGTTTGCTCCGGCTCCGAGTCCCTTGGCTGCAGTCCAGATCAACTTGGTTCCGTCTGGTGTCACTGACACGCCGGTGGGATAAGCAGCTGTTGGTACACGGCCAGCAAGCACTGGGGTAGAACCACTGATGTCTAGGACTGCAATTGCGTCCTCCCCTGAGTCAGCAACGTAGAGGCGGTTGCCGGCAATGGTGAGTGCCACTGGCTGAGTTCCCCAAGCCGCGGTCCGACCCACGCTGGTGTAGGTGACGTCCTTGGTTGAGATGTTCACCTTTGCGACAAGGTCACGGTTGGCGACCGCTACATAGGCGGAGTTACCGTCGGGCGTAACTGCGACGCCTTCGGGATGGGAGAACTTGTCTCCGGTTCCGTCTCCGTTTGCTGGGCCACCAACACCTACGGATGTGAAGTTACCCGTAGTGAGATTGACGATGTCGAGGACGCCGCTCTTTTCATCCGTGACGTAGGCGGTGGAGCTATCAGGGGACACAGCAACGCCATGCAACGTGGTACCGATTCCGATTGGCAACTCAGTAACGGCCGAGTTGCTGAGATTGATCACGGCGAGCTTCCCTGTTGGGAGCGAACCGCCGGTGCATGGGCTCGTGTCCGTGAGGCAGAACCGGGCTTGAATCTCCACGGCCACAAGCTTGTTGCCGTCCGGAGTGACCGTGAGGGCTGCCGGCCACGACTTGTCCCCACCCGGGTTGAGCGGGAGAGCAATCGGAGTGCCTTCTGTGGCCTGACCGCTTACGTCAATTGTGTAGACGTGAATTGCGTCACCGCCAGGAGCCTTAACTGTCCCGACCGGGGTGGAGTTGCCTGCCGGCTCACCGGAGACGTAGGCGTGCGTTCCATCAGGCGAGATGGCAACCCCGCCGTACGCGCCGGGAAGCGGAAGGGTCTGCGTGACCGTACCGTCGCTGACCTTGACGATGGTTACGTCATTTCGACCGTGACCCGAGGAGACCGTCCAGAGGAACCTGCCGTCTGGGGTGAGGGCGGACCCTGATGGGAAGTTGCCTACGGTCGTGACACGCCCGGCAGGCGTAAGTGCACGCCCGTTACCGGTGATGCCGAGCGATGGGCCGACTCGGCCAGTGGTCTTGCTGTCTGCTCCCACAGCAACGCTGGCAGCAGCGCCACCAACAACAGCGATGGAAAGGGTCAGGGCGGTAGTGAATCTAAGGTTTTTCATTCCGCCATCCAAGGGCTCACGGCCGCAGAAGTCAAGGGTGTTGACAGGATGTTCACAAGCCGGAGTCATGGCGTTCACAAGTCGGAACTTGATCGTGGCGCGTGGCCCTTCTCGGGCTGGATTATGAGGTGGGATATCTCACTGCAAAAGTGGAATTTTTCCGCTCAAAATCCGGGTGCTGGCTCAGCGGAGCTAGCGGATGAGGGGCGAGTGCTGGCCGTATGCGACCAGATGGGGAACAAGGCGATAAGGTCCCGCTTTGGAGATCCTGTTTGTTACTGCAGCGCTGGGAGATGTCGTGTCTAAATCCGTGGCCAGTCGTTTTCAGCCTCCTCAGGCTGCGTTGATAGTGGTGGGGGCAACCCTCCTCTGCGTTGGGTCACTGGCATCGGTCGCAGCAGCGCGGCCGGCACATGCGGCCGGGTCACTAGCCACATCCGCTATTCCGGCAAAGGACGTTCGGGCACGCGGGAAGATCGCCACGCACGCTTGGCCCGTCAAGGTTGGTCGCACGACTTACCGGTGTGGACAGTCCGGAGCCCGCTGGTATCCGGGCAACAACGTGTCCGGTATCCGGCGCAGTGCTGGCAAGGGGCGCTTCTGGTTTGCCACATATCTGGCACAGATCCGCGCTTACCAAGCCGTTCGTCCCCAGACCGGTCGAACCCGCGGGGCAGTCAAGAGCCTCCAGAGGGCTTTCCCACGTGCAGCCGTCGCCCGCTGCGCGAGGATGAACGGGGCACGCGTGAGCAACAAAAAGTTGACCCTCAAGACCGTCCGGCTTGTTGGCAAGAAGGGCCTCGTAGCTAGGAAGACAGGGCCCGCCGGACGCCGAGCTGGCTCGCCTAAGGCCCGCGCTGCGGCCGATGACGGCACGGACCTTCTCCAAGTCATAAACGCAGACACCAGCTTGAGTAACGCGGTCGTGTCTGGCACCGGCTCGATTTACCAGATCTTCCATGCCCCCAATGGCAGCATCGTGAATGTGTTTGACCCTCCAGCCCCAATCGCTGGCGCACCAGAGCCAGACGTCAACAACCCTGGCTGTGTTGTGGGCAAGCTCGACCCCGCCACTGGATTTACTGCCTGCCTTCTTGACAGCAACAAGATCACTGGATGGGGCCGCTACGCGCAGGGATTCCAAGGCTATTACGAGTCGCCCCTCGTGCGTTTTGACGAGTCCAGTGCGATTTACATTGTTGGTGCTGACGGACCAGACCCAAGCAAAGCACCGCTTTACAGAATTGACCCGGCTGGGACGGTCACGGACCTTCTGGCAGACCATGTCGCGGGAACACTCTGGGGTCTTGGCGCAACCGTCCTCCCCAGTGGCGTGGTGGTGGCTTCCTTGAGGGAGGACCGCCGTGCCTACCTTGAACGGATTAGCCCAAGCCTTGAACGGACAACCCTGTGCGTCTTGCCTGACCTTCCGCTCGGTGACCCCATGGAAAACATGTGTTACTACAGCCTTGCCGGGTTTACAGCCAGCGGACGCGCGCTGCTCATGGGGCAGCTGCCAGCCAACAGGCTCAGCGCCGACCACCTACAGCTCGAGAGCCCAGAGCCCACCGCTTGGGTGTGGAGCAATTTGCCCCCGGCGGTCTACTCGCTTGGCCCTGACGACCAGTTGTTTCCAAGACAGCCACTGCTTGCGAGCTGGGATCACGGCATCTATTCGGACATGGAGCCTAAAACGACCTGGGCTGAAGCTGACTGTCTCCTGAGCTGTACCGTAGGGCCGCTGAGTAGCCCTGCATTGCTCTCAGATAACAGCAGCATCGGAATTATGGGCGAGAATGGTGGCGCGACCGGCGCAGATCATGGGTATACCTCCAGCCTGATGGAGCTGGCTCCGCAGGCCAGAAAGCTGAACCTCCCGGATGTAATCCAACCGCTTCTAGGCCGGCAGCTGACGGGGACCGACAAGTACGCGGTGGCAGGTATTAGCAAGTCCACCACAACGTGTTTCTTTGACGGGCCCTTGTGGAGTCAGGCCGAGCAGGATGCAAACCCGTGCGATGCGGACGAGCAGCTCGCCATCTACGACAAGAGCGGCAACAACGACACACCTGTCACCCTCCCCTACCGGATTGCGATCTACGACATGCATAGCTCCGGCGACGGCAAGACTCTCTACATAGCTGCCAAGAAAGCATCCGATGGGGCCTGGCTGGTCGGGGCTGTCAACATCGCCACTGCGACGCTGTCCATCATCAGCGAGTCCAACAATCCACCCAACAGCCTGGGCACCTTTTGATCAACATGCCCACGGCCACAAGGGTCGCAGACACTCCACTCAACGGATTCCTAGCCTTCTAGCGCTTCCTCTGGGGAGGCAGGGGCGTGGTTCATGCGATTATGCGGTCATGAGCCCCACACCGCGAATCTCGGGACTTGTATTGGCTGCGGGAGCGGGGGTTAGGTTCGGCGGCCTCAAACAGCTGGCGGAGATAGACGGCCAGCCCCTAGTCAGCAGGGCGGTGGGCGTGCTTCGCAGCGCCAGCAGAGTGGACAACCTCACCCTTGCGGTCGGCGCACAGGCGGAGGAGGTCCTAGCCGGCGCCAATCTCGACGGGGTAACCGTCGTGGAAGTTCCCAACTGGGAAGAGGGAATGTCGGCCTCGCTGCGCGCGGGCGTCGCAGCGCTCCGGGACAGCTCGGACGCAATCATCGTCACTCTGGCTGATCAACCCATGATCACAACGGCAACCGTTGAGGCCGTGATCAACGCGTGGAACGGAAAAGCGCGTGCCGTCCGGGCAGTCCATGCCGGGCAGCCGGGCCACCCCGTGCTGCTAAGTAGCGCCTTGTTTGATGCTGTCGCGGAGCTGCGCGGCGACGTGGGCGCGCGCGGTCTACTTGGGGACGCCACCATCAATGTTGACTGTGGCCCGCAAGCCGTTATTGACGTCGATACTCGGGAACAGCTCGACGCTCTACGTAAGGCCGACGCTTAGCTGTCTAGTTAGCTGCCGAAGCTGGAATCTCATGAATCCGGCCAGCGACATGCTGGAGCCGGCCACCTTTACGACCATTCCGCGACGCGACAATCTCAGCAAACATCGACAGCGCGGTCTCACCAACGCTGGTGGCACCGAGGTCAAGGCCCAAGGGTGCGGAGAGCCGGGACAAGTCCTCATC
>JBAXCW010000040.1:0-7387 GCA_037141275.1 Actinomycetes bacterium | reverse complement strand
AGTCTTGTGAACCGTCGTAGTAACAACGTCTGCGTATGGGACTGGACTTGGGTGCTCGCCTGCGGCCACGAGGCCAGCAAAGTGAGCCATATCCACAAGTAGCTTGGCTCCAACCTCGTCCGCAATTTCGCGGAAAGCTGCGAAGTCCAAGTGGCGTGGGTATGCGGACCAGCCCGCGATGATCAGCTTTGGCTTGCTCTCGAGCGCAACCTTGCGGACCTCATCCATGTCAATCAGGAAGGTCTTGGGGTCCACCCCGTAGGCGGCAACATCAAAGAGCTTGCCTGACATGTTGAGCTTCATGCCGTGACTGAGGTGCCCACCGTGGGCCAGTTCGAGCCCGAGAATCGTGTCTCCAGCGTCGAGGAGGGCGTGGTAGACCGCAGCGTTGGCCTGCGCGCCGGAGTGGGGCTGGACATTTGCGTGCTCGGCCCCAAACAGGGACTTGGCCCGGTCGATAGCAAGCTGCTCTGTGACATCAACGTTCTCGCAACCGCCGTAATAGCGCTTGCCCGGATAGCCCTCGGCGTACTTGTTAGTCAGCACTGAGCCTTGGCACTCAAGAACAGCGCGGGGAACAAAGTTCTCCGATGCGATCATCTCCAGCGTGTTTTGCTGACGGTGAACCTCAGCGTCGATGGCCTCAGCGACCTCAGGGTCGATCTCGGACAGGGGGCGGTCAAGCCAATCTGCTGGCAGGTCACTCATGCTGGGTGGGGCTCCTTCTCGATGGCGGATATTTCGTCGACCCTGCGCGCGTGCCTTCCACCCTCGAACTCAGTCGAGAGGAAGGCTGTGAGGATCTCCACTGCTTGGTCAGCCGGAATGCGTGAAGCACCCAGGGCGATCAGATTTGCGTCGTTGTGACGGCGGGACATCTCTGCCTCCAGCACGTCATGGGCGTTGACGGCGCGCACACCGTCGAACTTGTTGGCCGTGATGGCCATTCCAACGCCGGAACCACAGATCAAAACACCGAAGTCAACGGCCCCGCTACTGACCTGACCAGCAACCTTGGCTGCGAAGTCTGGGTAGTCAACTGCCTCGTCTGTGAACGGACCAAGGTCCACGGGCTCATGCCCTTGGGCAGCAAGGGCAGCCTGAAGGGCTTCCTTCAGCGCGACACCATGATGGTCTGATCCAAGGGCAACTTTCATCGGTCGAGATGACGCTACCAGAGGGATCACCCTCCACCCCCAAGCCGGCGCGCCAACTCGTCCCAGTCCATTGCGCCTTCACGCACGATGGTCCAGTCGCCACCATCCTCATAAGCCGAAAGGTCCACAACCGTTGACGGGGTGCCCGGCAGTTCGCCAGCGTCGAGCACCAAGTCGCAGCCGTCGGTTATCTCTGCGGGGACGGCTTCGATCGTCCGCGGGCCCGGGCCCCCTGAGGGATTTGCCGAGCTCTGCAACACAGGCCAACGGACACCACTCAGCGCTTCCAACGGACCCTCAAGCTCAGGTACACGCAGTCCAAGTGTGTGGGGGGACCCTGCGCACGCAAGCGGAAACCTGCCGGTCGGGTTTGGAACCAAAGCTGTCACCGGCCCAGGGAAGAGCCTTCCCAGCGCCTCACGGGTCTTAGGGCCAAGTTCGTAGACGGCCTCCAAGGCGAGGGAGACGTCAAAGAACATGACCGCCGCAGGCTTGTCCGGAAGCCTTCCCTTGAGTGCGTAAAGGCGCCTGACAGCCTCTTTGTCGTCCGGTTCACAGGCCAGTCCATAGACCGTGTCCGCCGGGAATACCGCAACGCCACCAACTGACATGCAGCGCTCAAATGTCGCGGCATCTTCCGCAGTGAGCATCTTCGGGTCGATACTCATCCTCAGATCCTGTCTCCAGAGTTGTCGCCGATCACCACGCGCGCAATGCCGGCAAGGTCATCGCGGATCTCCACATGGGCCCAGCCAGCCTCGGCAAGCAGCGCCGCTGTTCGATCAGCCTGGCCGGCGCCAATCTCGAGCGCAATCCGAGGGATCTTGCGCAGGGCAGCTTGTTCCACCAGCCGCTCTACGGTCTCCAGACCGTCGGGACCAGCGGCAAGTGCCAGATGGGGCTCATAGTCCACCACCTCAGGTTCCAGACCGGTCAGCGCAGAATCGCTGATGTAAGGCGGATTTGAGATCAAGGCGTCAAGTTCACAATCAACCGCGTCAAGCAGGTCTCCCTGCACGAAAGCGATCTCTAGACCCAGCCGGGCGGCGTTTCCCCTTGCTACATCCAAAGCGCCGGCATCGACGTCGCTTGCCGTGATCTGAAGGTCCGGGCGCTCATCGGCTAGCGCAAGCGCGATCGCACCACTCCCAGTACCGATGTCTGCCACTCGGGCATCCGCTGGCAGGCCCACACCCCACTCAACTAGAAGCTCAGTCTCCGGCCTAGGTGTCAGCACACTGCTGTCAACGCCGACCTGAATATTCCTAAACCACCGGTAACCAACAATCTGGGCGACAGGTTCCCTCAGCGCACGTCTGGCAAGCAGGCCCCGCGCAGCGGCCTCATTCGCCTCGCCCAGCGGCTCGTCAGGCATTCGACGCAAGCCAGTCCGGTCGGTTCCCAGTGCGTGCGCAACCAGAATCTCCGCGTCCAGCTGCGGTGTTTCACAGCCCGCCTGCGCGAGCTGGGCAGCCCCTTCCCGCACCAGTGCGAGCGGGGCCAGCGTCACTGTCCGAGCGCCTGTTCCTCGAGCCGTTGGCGCTTTTCCTCATCCTGCAACGCGGATGTGAAGTCATCAAGGTCGCCGTCTAGGACCGCATCAAGGTCGTGCAGCAAGAGACCAACGCGGTGATCCTTGACGCGCCGCTCAGGAAAGTTGTAGGTCCGGATCTTCTCGCCGCGAGCGCCGGTACCGACTTGGGCTGATCGCTCGGCGGCAAGCTTTGCTTGCTGCTCCTCCATTGCCCGCTCGTGGAGGCGTGCGCGTAGGACTCGCATGGCCTTGTCCCTGTTCTGCAGCTGACTCTTTTCGTCCTGCATCGAGACCACGATGCCGGTGGGTTTGTGGGTAATCCGAACTGCGGAATCCGTTGTGTTGACTGACTGGCCACCTGGCCCCGAGGAGCGGTAGACGTCGATCTGGAGGTCGGTCTGCTTGACCTCAACCTCAACCTCATCGGCTTCCGGAAGCACGGCCACGGTTGCGGTCGAAGTGTGAATCCGCCCCTGAGACTCTGTGTCTGGGACGCGCTGGACCCTGTGTGTCCCGCCCTCAAACTTGAATACCGAGTAGGCGCCATTGCCCTTGATCGCAAACGTGGCAGAGCCCTCGCCGCCACCAAGCTCCTCCGTCTGGAAGCCACGCCGCTCGGCGTACCGAACGAGCATCCTGTGGAGGTCGCCAGCCCAGAGACTGGCCTCATCACCACCTGCGCCGGGTCGGATTTCCACAATCACATCGCGGGAGTCATTCGGATCCGCTTCAACCATTGCGAAACGGATCTGGTCCTCCAGAACCTCACGGTCAGCCTTGGCGGCGATCTCCATCTCGCGAATCTCAGGGTCGTCCCCATCAGCGAGGAGTTCCTTGGCGCCCAGCTCATCCCCTACCGCACGCCGCCATTCCTTGGCAATGCGAGCTGGCTCTTCGAGATCTGAGTAGGCGCGGCTTGCTGCCTCAAATGCGTTGCGGTCGCCGATTACAGCTGGGTCGGAAAGCGAGGCTTCAAGCTCAGCAAAGCGCGCCTCGATTCTCCCAACCAGTTCCTCAATCATTGCCGTAGGCCTCAGGCTGCGACTTCAAGACCAGCATTGGCGGCATCGGCAAGGTCGGCCGGGTCTTCGCCATCAAGAACAGCTCGGAGCGAGGCGATTGCCACTGCAAGCTGCTCGTGATCAGGCTCGCGGGTGGTCAGCCTCTGGAGTTGGAGGCCTGGCCACATCAGACTTCGTACCCAGCTCTTGGACCGGTTGCGGCCGAACCAGCGGATTGCCTCAAAGGAGAGCCCAGCAATCAGTGGCACTCCGAGGATTCGTGAGAGCACAAGCCAGTACCAAGCGGGAAGGCCAATTGGCGCAAACATGAAGATGGCAATGACCATCACGATCAGCAGGAAGCTCGTACCGCAGCGGGGATGTAGGCGCGAGTAACGCTCAGCGTTCTCAGGAGTCAGTGGCTGACCGCCTTCATAGCAAGCGATCGTCTTGTGCTCAGCACCGTGGTACTCAAACACGCGCCGCAGGTCAGGCATCTTCGCTAGGAGAGCGAGATAGCCCAAGAAGATGGAGGTCCTCAGGAGGCCTTCGACAAGCCAGAACAGAAGCGAGGAGTGCAGCTGCCCGCGGATCAGGCTTGTCAGCGCAACAGGGATTACGAAGAACAGTCCCACTGCAAGCCCGAGCGAGAGGACCATCGCGCCGATCCAAGCACCGCGACTGAGTTCCTCTTCCTCCCCGAGTTGGATGTCCGCGCTGATCTGCAGCGCCTTGAAACCAATCCCCATTGACTCAAAGAGCGCAACGGCCCCGCGGATCACGGGCAGCCGGAGTGCTCTGTGGCGCCGGAGTACGGACTTGAGCGGGAAGCTTCGGATCTCAATCTCACCCTCTGGCTCACGGACCGCTACAGCCCAGATGCCGACGCCGCGCATCATCACGCCTTCAAGGATGGCCTGGCCGCCCACTGGGGCGTCGTTACCAGCCATCAGGCGCCCATCAGGCAGCCGGGTGGCCTCTGTGGCCTCCCCGCTCACCAGCCGGACCTGCTCAGCCGTCTGCCGGGCGGCTCTTGGCCGCACGACGCTGGAATCGCTCGACGCGTCCACCTGTATCAACGAGCTTTTGACGGCCGGTGTAGAACGGGTGGCACTCCGAGCAGATTTCCACGCTGATCTCGGCTGTCGTCGAGCGCGTGGTGAACTGGTTGCCGCAGGTGCATCGCACCTGAGACTCAATGTATTCGGGGTGGATCGAGGATCGCATTGAAAATGATTCTAGCGGGGAGAGGCGCTCGGGGTCAGTCCGGTAGCGAGCAGCCGCCCGTCCAGATGTTGTCGTCGCCATTGGACTCGGCCAAAAGGTTGCCTGGATCCACCTCAATTAGGGCCGTGCTGCCGGCAGCACAAGCCGGCGCATCCACGGTTAGAAGCTTGGACTCACCTGCCTTGATCGTGCCGGTCGTAAGGCGAGTTCCATGCGTGTCACGCGGATAGTAGAACGGAGTCGCCGCAGGGAGGATCATTAGCCGCAGCTGGGCGGCAAGCGCTGTTCCCCTACCGTTGTTCAGCACTGTTACGGAGTAGTGCACCTGGTTTCCGCTGACGATCAGAGTCCTGACAACCCCGCTGATTGTGAGGTTAGGCCGGTAGTCAGGCTGGTTACAGGAGACAGTCCTGAGCGTCTGGTGTTTGACCACCTTGGACCCACTTCCGTTCCACTGATAGTCAACCTCCATCCGATACCTAGCTGGAGATGGAAGGGAGTCAATCTTCTTATTGAAGATCCAGTTGCGAGTTGTCCTAACTGCGATAGCCGGCTCCCAGTCACCCAAGGACCCTGCCACCTTCAGCTCCCGTTCTGCTCCGACAACCGGCGTGTAGAACAGATGCGGGCGGATCTGCATTGACACTGTCCCCGTGACCGCAATCATGTGGGCTTGGATCTCAAGCCTACGGTTAGCAAGGACCGAACTAGTCGCACACTTTGTGACCCTCAGGGAGGCTGGGGCGCCTGCCGCTCCTGCTGGTCCGTGAGTGATGACCGGCACGACCACGGTCGGATGAACGTTGGGCAGGGCCTGGCCGTCGGCCATCGCTGTGGCGGCAAACGCCGCGCTCACGATCACTAATACTGCTGGGACCCTAGTCAACATCTTCACAAGTCTCTCTAACCCGCCACCATTGCGCAAGTTTCGACTGACGAGTCAACGGACTTCATGAGTCCGCCAACCCGTCTCGAAAGCCTAGAAACTCAGGTGATTTGGTAGAGAGGACCGTCGCCGCCTTCAGGGGGTGTCAGACGCCCACCCTTGGCAGTGATGGCGCCGCACTGCACGCAATTGGTGTAGTTGACGACCACATCGACGTCCCCGGTTGCAGGCGCGTCGTCCGGAATCTCATAGACCCCAGCTGGGCACATCCACTTCCATGTCTCAGCCACCTCACGCGGAACAGTCTTCTTCACCCGGATGTGATTTGGCGCATCATCGCGCGTCGTGTTACCGGTGATGAACACGCTCGACAACTTGTCGAAGGTGAGCTTGCCGTCAGCCTTGGGGTACTTCTTGTCCATCTTGCCGATGAACATTGGCTGAGCATCATTGCGATGCAGTGGCCAACGGCCGCCTGGGAACTTGCCCTTGGTCGCGATCATCAGGTTGACAAGCGGCCCGCCGAGGATCAGGCCCTTGGCGAACGGCTGGCGGACGTTTCGGACCTCATGGAGGTCCTTGCCGATGAAGGAGTCCTCAACAGCAGCTTCGTACTTCTCAAGTGGCTCGCCGGCCTTCAGGTTGGCGTAGATCGCCTCTGCGGCAAGAATGCCTGACTTGATTGCGTAGTTGACGCCCTTGAGAGCAGCGGTGTTAACCAGTCCTCCAGAGTCGCCAACAATCACAGCACCAGGCATCGAGAGCTTTGGAACCGCCCAGTAGCCGCCGGCAGGCAGTGCCTTGGCACCCCATGCGACGCGCTCGCCACCGTCAAGGATCTTCCTGACCATTGGGTGCGTCTTGAACTGCTGAAGCAGGTCATGCGGTGATGTTGTGGCGTCTGCGTAATCCAAGTCCACGACGAAGCCGATCGAGACCATGTCGTCTCCGGTCTTCTCGTCCTTCATTGGGTAGATCCAAGATCCGCCAATCTGGTGGTGCTTGGCGCTGATCTTCAGCGGCCAAGCGGCAACCGTGTGGATGACCTTGTCGAGCGGCTTGGCAACCTTCCAAACTTCCTTAACGCCGAGCTCCCATGTCTGTGGCTCGCGGTCCTTGCCGAGACCAAACTCACGGATTGCGGCGCCTGTGAGGCTGCCCCAGCATCCGTCAGCAAGAACAGTGGCCTTGGCTGCAACGTCGACGCCTGGCTCAAAGTTGCCAAGCTGCTCGCCGTCCTTGCCTCGACCCTTGTCGCCCGAGCGAACGCCCTTGACGGCTCCGTCCTCAACGAGCAGCTGTGAAGCAGCGGTCTCAGTGAGGATGTACGCGCCACCCTCCTCTGCCTTCTGCTGCATGAAGCGGCACATTGCGGCGACTGAGATGACCTCATTGCCGTGGTTCTTAAGCGGTGGTGGCGGCGGGATGCGAACCTTGGTCTTCCCATTAGGAAGGAGGTAAATAGCTTCCTTCTTGACCTCGCCGAAGGCGAAGCCTGCCTTGCGCCAATCTTCCCGGCTCAAGTCTGGGAAGAGTTCCTCCAGCGGCTCCGGGCGCACAACGGCACCCGAGAGGTTGTGGC
>JBAXCW010000039.1:0-7433 GCA_037141275.1 Actinomycetes bacterium | reverse complement strand
CAGCTGGCGTTGGCGTCTACAACGCGACCAAGTGGGGTGTTACCGGTTTCAGCGAGGCGCTCCGTCAAGAAGCAGCCCATTCCAAGATCCGCGTCACCTGCGTTGAGCCAGGCCTTGTGGAAACAGAACTTCAGGGCCATAACAAGAACCCGTTCGTGATTGAGACACTAGACAAGATGATCAAGGACATTGGCGACGTGCTCCAGCCAGAGGACATTGCCGACGCGATCATCCACGCGGTCACAGCACCGGCGCGCGTCAGCGTCAACGAAGTACTGATCCGCCCTAGCGGACAGACTCGCTAACTCCAGCTCGTCGACTTAAGCCCCGGTTGCTGCCGTCAGGTCGTCTGCCCACGCTCGCAGCCTTGCCACGTCTGCTTCAGTCAGGCCCACAGCAGTCTCGGTCTCGATAAGCAGGGTGGGCGCCGTCCGCTCTGCAGCCCAGGCACGGCATTCGTCGTCAAGGGCGTCGTCTATCCAAGCAAGCGGCCGGTTGCCAGAGTGGGCTTCGAGCGCGCCCAGCTTCCAGTGGGCTTGGTGGTCGTAGCGGCGCGTCTTGAAGGCGATGACCTCAAGTGGTCCGGGTAGCCCAACCAGGTCGAGCAGGTTTTCGTTTGCTTTCTCTTCCCAGCCAGTAGCCCAGACAAGGTCAAACACGTCGGTCAGGGTGCCCAAGCGCCGACAGTTGTCCATGGCGATCAAGTGACCGACCCCTTCAACATTGAGGAAGTGGGTGTCAGGGCGGATCGGTGGCTTGTCCTGCGGGGTGCTGAACAGCGACAGAACTCCGTCCACATCTACATAGAGCAGCGGCTTGGTCAAGACGCGGGCGCCGTGCCTTCGAGGATGGTGCGGGCAACCAGCGACGGGTTGTCCCAGCATGGGACATGTCCACAGTCGCGCAGGCCAATGGACCTGATGCCAGGAATCCACGCCTCTGCCCGGCGAGCCTGACGTGGCAGGAGCAGGTGGTCCCTTTCCGCCCAGGCAATCGTCGCGGGTACGGGCAGCGGCTCGCGGCTGGTCCAGACGTAGTCAAAGAGCGCCTTGCGCGTTAGGTCAAACCCTGGGCTCTCAGTCAGCCCGCTGATCGCCGTCAGCATTTCAGCCGGGGGAATCCGCGTTGGGTGAGCAACCAACTGCGCTGTCAACGCGATTCGCCCCGCAGGGTATTGGACGAGTTTGGGCAGCAGGCCGCTGATCGCCCCGGCGGCCTTGCGCGAGAGGGCGAGGCTGATGCTGGCGAAGCGCGCTTCTCCGGGTGTGGCAAAGCCAGCGGGTGACAGCGCGACGGCGCTGCTGACGACATCGCGGCGTGCGAGCTCGAGGGAAAGCAGCCCGCCAAGCGAGTTTCCGGCAACAGCGGGTCGTGTAAGACCCAAGTCCACGAAGAGTTCCTCAAGAGCATCCGCAAGGGCAGCGGGGGTGGGGGTGGTGTTGAGAACTGGTGAGTTCCCAAAGCCGGGTAGGTCAATGGCGATAACTTCACGCTCGCTCTGCAGCAGTTCTAGTGGGGCGTCCCAGACTCGGCGGCTCGAACCAAGGCCGTGAATCAGCACCAATGGCGGGCCTGAACCAGATCGATCAATAGCAAGGGGCACGTGTGGCACGATACCCTCTAGGAAACAGAGTGTGAGATGCCTCATGGGCACGAGCACCAAACAGATATGGAAGAGGGCGATATGGCCACCACGCAACCGGCCGTACGTACAGGTGAGGAGCTTCAGGAGTTGGCAAAGCGCCACCTCTGGCTGCACTTCGCACGGATGGGGTCCTACAAGGATGCCGACATGCCAATCATCGTTCGTGGTGAGGGCTGCCATGTTTGGGACGAGAAGGGCAACAAGTACTTCGACGGCCTTTCAGCTCTGTTCTGCGTCAACATCGGCCACGGCCGCGCTGACGTCGCCCAAGCCGGTGCCGACCAGGCCAAAGAGCTTGGCTTCTTCACCAACTGGACTTACGCCCATCCACCTTCAATTGAGCTTGCCGCCAGGATCGCTTCGCTTGCCCCAGGCGACCTCAACCGGGTGTTCTTCACCTCGGGTGGTTCGGAGGCTGTTGAGTCAGCTCTGAAGCTCAGCCGTCAGTACCACAAGCTGACTGGCAATCCCAACAAGACAAAGGTGATTGCTAGGGAGATTGCCTACCACGGCACAACCTTGGGAGCGCTCTCAGCTACCGGCATTCCGAACCTGCGTGAGCCGTTTGAACCGCTCACACCTGGTGGCTGCCACGTCCCCAACACCAACCTCTACCGACTGCCTGAGCACATGGACCCAATGGACCTTGCGGAGGCTGTTGCGCACCGGATTGAGTTCGAAGGCCCAGACACTGTCGGCGCTGTGATCATGGAACCAGTCCAGAATGCTGGCGGTTGCTTCACTCCACCGGAGGGTTACTTCCAGCGCATCCGTGAGATCTGTGACCACTACAACGTCCTGATGATCTCCGATGAAGTGATCTGCTCATGGGGCCGCCTTGGCGAGTACTTCGGCGCTGAGAAGTACAACTACCAGCCCGACATGATCACAACGGCGAAGGGCATCACCTCCGCCTATGCGCCAATGGGTGCCGTGATTGCGTCTGACCGGATAGCCGAACCGTTCCTTGAAGGCAACGCCTCATTCCTGCATGGACTCACCTTCGGTGGCCATCCAATGGCGGCAGCAACCGCGCTCGCCAACTTGGATGTGTTTGAGGACGAGAACATTCTTGACAACGTCCGCAAGAACGAACCAGTTCTACGGGCAGCACTTGAGGGCTTGATGGACATCCCAATCGTTGGTGATGTTCGCGGGGCGGGTTACTTCATGGCCGTTGAGCTTGTTCGTGACCAGAAGACGAAGGAAACTTTCAACTCTGAGGAGTGCGAGGACCTGCTTCGTGGGTTCCTCTCCCCAGAGCTTTACCGCCGTGGTCTGATCTGCCGCGCCGATGACCGTGGCGACCCTGTCATTCAGCTGTCCCCGCCATTGATTGCCGGACCGGATGAATTCGCTGAGATTGTGGGCGTCTTGCGCCCACTGCTTGAGGAAGCGTCCGCCCGGATGAAGCTCATCGGTTCCTAGCGGACCACTCCAAACCCCTTTCGACAGGAGAGCACTATGAGAGTTGGCGTTCCAAGCGAGATCAAGCCAGACGAGTACCGGGTTGCGATGACCCCCGCGGGCGTGCGCGAGCTGACTGATGCTGGCCATGAAGTTGTTGTCCAGAAGGGGGCAGGCGAGGGCTCGGCAATCACCGATGCTGACTACGTTGCCCAAGGAGCCAAGGTCCTTCCTGACGCTGACGCGGTGTTCGCTGAAGCCGAGATGATCGTCAAGGTCAAGGAGCCCCAGCCAGAAGAGGTCGCACGGCTGCAGCCTCACCATCTGCTCTTCACCTACCTCCACCTTGCCCCGGACCCGGACCTAACCCATGGCCTGATGAAGTCTGGTGCAACCTGCATCGCCTACGAGACAGTCGAGGACCGCAATGGTCGACTGCCACTCTTGGCTCCGATGAGCGAGGTTGCCGGCAAGCTCGCAACACAGGCCGGCGCGTTCATGCTTGAGAAGCCACTCGGCGGTCGAGGCGCACTGATTGGCGGTGTTCCCGGTGTTGCCGCAGCGAAGGTGATGGTGATTGGGGGCGGCGTTGTAGGCACTAACGCGGCGATCATCTCAATCGGAATGCAAGGCGAAACCTATGTTTACGACCGCAACATTGACCGCTTGCGTCAGTTGGAGATTGAGCTCCAAGGCCGTGCGTCAACCTGTTTTGCTTCAACACTTGAGATTGAGGAACGCCTGCCTGAGGTTGACCTTGTGATCGGTGCAGTTTTGGTCCACGGGGCCAAGGCTCCACATGTCATCAACCGTGAGCAGTTGAAGATGATGAAGAAGGGCGCTGTTTTGGTAGATGTGTCAATTGACCAAGGCGGTTGCTTTGAAACTTCGCGTGCCACGACGCACTCGGATCCGACCTATGAGGTCGAGGGCGTTACTCATTACTGCGTGGCAAATATGCCTGGCGCAGTGCCAATCACTTCGACCTACGCACTGACCAATGCGACTCTCCCTTACGTTCTCAATCTTGCGACCAAAGGCGTGCACTGGACGGTTGCGAACGATCCAGGCCTCGCTCTTGGCCTCAACGTTGCAGCCGGGTCCATCACATACGCGCCGGTGGCAGAAGCATTGGGTGAGCAGGCTGTTTCCGTTTCGGATGCGCTCTCTGAAGTACCAATGCGCTGATCTGAACGGCTCTCTGAGATTGCGGTGAAAGCCCCGCTGCGCGGGCACTGCTATCGTCCCCCGCCGCATGCCTACCACCAGCCAATTGATCCGCAAGGGCCGCAAGCCCACCAAGAAGAAGCTGGCTACCCCTGGCCTGAAGAGCGGCAAGGGTCGCAAGACCAAGGTTTCTGCCCCGCAGCGCCGTGGCGTTTGCACGCGTGTCTACACGACAACCCCTAAGAAGCCGAACTCGGCTCTCCGCAAGGTTGCCCGTGTCAGGCTCACCAACGGCATGGAAGTAACGGTTTACATTCCAGGCGAAGGTCACAACCTCCAGGAGCACAGTGTTGTTCTTGTCCGTGGTGGCCGCGTTAAGGATCTTCCAGGAGTGCGCTACAAGGTTGTTCGCGGAACGCTCGACGCAGCAGGCGTCAGTGACCGTAAGAACGGGCGCTCCCACTACGGCGTCAAGGCTAAGTAATGCCACGTCGCTCAGCAGCCACAATTCGCCCGGTCGAGCCGGACGCCGTCTACAAGTCCAAGCTTGTCACTCAGGTGATCAACCGGATGATGCTTGACGGTAAGAAGTCCAAGTCTGAAGCGATTGTCTATGACGCACTTGCTCTTATCGCTGAGAAGACGGGTACTGACCCGGTTGAGCATCTTGAGGAGTCAATCAAGGCTCTTACTCCAGTTCTTGAGGTTCGCTCACGCCGTGTCGGTGGCGCGACCTACCAGGTGCCAGTTGAAGTTTCGCAGCGCCGAGCACGCACACTGGCCATCCGTTGGCTTGTGCAGTTCAGCCGTGAGCGCCGCGAGAAGTCAATGTCGCAGCGACTTGCCAATGAGCTCCTTGATGCCCAGCAGCAGCAGGGCGGGGCGTTCAAGCGCAAGGACGATATTTTCCGTATGGCACAGGCCAACAAGGCCTTCGCTCACTACCGCTGGTAGACGGATTCTGCAACGCAGGGTTGGCGCGTTTCTGCCGCCGATCCCGACTGCGCTTTGACTTCGGTCGCGCAGCAAAAACCTAAAAAGCCCCAGAAACACCCAGGAATCAATTCAAATGGACCGCAAATTTACACTTGAGAAGACCCGCAACATCGGCATCATGGCCCACATTGATGCGGGCAAGACCACCACGACCGAGCGGGTCCTGTTCTATACAGGCCGTACGCACAAGATCGGCGAGGTTCACGAGGGCGCAGCCGTCATGGACTGGATGGAGCAGGAGCAGGCGCGTGGAATCACCATCACCTCCGCTGCAACGACTTGCGAGTGGGACAACCACCGGATCAACATCATTGACACACCAGGCCACGTGGACTTCACCGTTGAGGTTGAGCGGTCCCTCCGTGTTCTCGATGGCGCAGTCGCACTGTTTGACTCGGTTGCCGGCGTAGAGCCACAGTCCGAGACGGTTTGGCGTCAGGCCGACAAGTACTCAGTACCCCGCATTGCCTACATCAACAAGATGGACCGCATTGGCGCAGACTTCGTTCGTGGCGTAGAGACAATGATCGAGCGCCTTGCCGCTAACGCAATTCCGATTCAGCTGCCAATCGGCGCAGAGTCTGAGTTCGAGGGCATCATCGACCTTGTTCAGAACGACGCAATCTTCTACAAGGACGACCTCGGCGAGGAGTTCGAGCGCGGCCCAATCCCAGAAGCACTTGTAGATGCTGCCGCCAAGGCCCGCGAGGTTCTGCTCGACGAGGTTTCAAACCACGACGACGAACTGATGGAGATGCTCCTTGAGGAGCAGGAAGTCACACCGGAACGCCTCAAGCAGGCCGTCCGCTCAGCAACACTGGCCCTCGGCATGACCCCAGTTCTCTGCGGCTCATCCTTCAAGAACAAGGGTGTTCAGCCTCTCCTTGATGCAGTCATCGACTACCTGCCATCCCCACTTGACACGCCGCCAATCATGGGCCACGTCCCAGGTGCGGAAGAGGGCGAGCCAGATACCGAGCGCCCAGCTTCCGACTCCGAGCCTTTCAGCGCACTTGCGTTCAAGATCATGACCGACCCATTCGTCGGCAAGCTTGCTTTCTTCCGCGTCTACTCCGGCACACTTGAGGCCGGCTCGCGGATTCTCAACGCAACAACAGGCAAGACTGAGCGCGTTGGCCGACTTCTGATGATGCACGCCAATGACCGCGAGGAGCTGGAGAAGGTATTCGCCGGCGACATCGCAGCAGCCGTGGGTATCAAGCAGGTTTCAACCGGTGACACCATCTGCGCCCCGGACCAGCCGATCCTCCTTGAGCGCATCGAGTTCCCTGAGCCCGTCATCAAGGTTGCTATCGAGCCAAAGACCAAGGTTGACCAGGAGAAGATGGGCGTTGCTCTCGGCAAGCTTGCCGAAGAGGACCCAACCTTCCAAGTCCGTACCAACGAGGAGACCGGCCAGACCGAGATCTCCGGCATGGGCGAACTTCACTTGGAAGTCCTCGTGGACCGCATGCTCCGCGAGTTCAAGGTTGACGCCAACGTCGGCCGCCCACAGGTTTCCTACCGTGAGACAGTCAAGGGCACTGCCACAAAGGTCGAGGGGCGTTTCGTCCGTCAGACCGGTGGTTCAGGCCAGTACGGCATCGTCTACATCAACCTTGAGTCCGCTCCAGGCGAGGGCTTTGTCTTCGACAACAAGATCAAGGGCGGGTCAATCCCCTCCGAGTACATCCCAGCGGTAGAGAAGGGCGTTAAAGAGGCCCTGGAGACTGGTGTGAAGGCCGGCTACCCAGTAGTCGACGTGAAGGTAACGCTGACGGACGGCAAGTACCACGACACGGACTCCTCGGAGATCGCGTTCAAGGTTGCCGGCACGCTCGCGATGAAGGAAGCAGCCCGGCTTGCAAAGCCAATCCTGCTTGAGCCAATCTTTGCGGTAGAGGTCGTCGTGCCCGAGGAGTTCATGGGCGATGTAATCGGCGACCTGAACCGACGCCGTGGACGTGTTCACGGAATGGAGCCGCGTGGCAATGCCCAGGTCGTAACAGCCTCGGTGCCACTGGCAGAGATGTTTGGTTATGCGACGGACTTGCGTTCAGCAACGCAGGGTCGCGCTAACTACACAATGCAGTTTGAGCGGTACGAGGAAGTGCCAGCGAACATCGCTGAGCAGGTCGTCGAATCCAGGACTGGCGGGGGCGAAGACGGGTAGCAAGCCTGCCGGACAGCGCGCGACACCTGTCGTTCGCTAGATTGA
>JBAXCW010000038.1:0-7671 GCA_037141275.1 Actinomycetes bacterium | reverse complement strand
AGCAATGCCAAGCTGCCAAGCCCCAAGCGGGGTGACCTCGTGGCGGTCCCGGTGACGGGGGCGTACGGTCATTCCATGGCCAACAACTACAACGGGGCTCTCAGGCCGGCAATTGTTGTCGTCGACGAGGGCAACGCGAGCGTTGCCGTGCGGCGCGAAAGCTTTGATGACCTGCTCGCCCGTGAGGTTGGGGACGCCTGATGTCTGAGCCAATCCGAATCGGACTCCTCGGGCATGGAACTGTTGGCGGCGCTTTCGAAACGCTAGTTGCACAGCGTGCCGATGCAGTTGAGGCAACCACGGGCCGGAGGCCAGAGGTTGTTGGCGTCCTGACCCGTTCACAAGGTGACTTCGACTCGATCCTCGCTAACTCAGATGTGATCGTCGAGGTAATGGGCGGGCTTGACCCTGCCAAGGACATGCTCGCCCGTGCACTGCGCAGCGGTAAGCACGTGATCACCGCCAATAAGCAGCTCCTCAGCCGTCACGGTGACGAGCTTTGGGCGATTGCCCGTGAGAACGGCGTTCAGCTCCGGTTCGAAGCGGCTGTGGCAGGCGTTGTCCCTGTCATCCGCGTCCTGACCGGGTCACTCGCCGGCTCCCGAATCGACCGGATTCACGGGATTGTCAACGGCACCACCAACTTCATCTTGAGCGAAATGGCCCGCACTGGTGCCGACTATGCCGACGTTCTCGCGGAAGCGCAGGAGCTTGGCTATGCCGAGGCAGATCCAACCGAGGATGTAGCTGGCCTTGATGCGGCTGCCAAGATTTCGATCCTCGCACGGCTTGCGTTCGGTACGTCAGTTGACCCGGACAGCGTCCCCTGCGAGGGGATAGAGGGGATCCAGCCGGATGACATCGCGTATGCCAGTGAGCTCGGCCTTGGGCTGAAGCTGATTGCCACGGCAGAGCGAGTCGGCGAGGGGATTTCAGTCCGCGTCCATCCAGCCTTCCTCTACCCAGGTCATCCGCTGGCATCGGTTGGCGGAGCGTTCAACGCCGTCACGATCGAGTCGGAGGACATCACCGAGATCACCCTTTCCGGACCGGGAGCTGGCGGGCCGCAGACGGCCTCTGCGGTTCTTGGCGACCTGGTAGCAATTGCCTCTGGCGCCGTAGCTGAGGTTCCGCCTGCCACCAACGAGCTTCCTGTTGTTGCTGATTCAGAGTCTGCGTTCTACCTCCATCTCGAGGTAGAGGATCGACCTGGCGTGCTGTCCCAGGTGGCGACCGTCCTAGGCGACCATGGTGTGTCTGTGCGGTCCGTGGTCCAGCGAGGAAACGCTGGAAACGCAAGGCTTGTGATGGTCAGCCATCCCGTCGCGGATTCCAACTTCAGGGCAGCACTCTCGGTGCTCGCCGGGCTTGAGTCCTTGCGGGCTCAGCCGAGGGCCATCCGTGTCATCGAAGAGGATTTCGGCGGTTGACATGCCAGGTTTGATCGAACGCCATATGGATCGGCTCCCCTTCGAGAAGGGTGATCCGATCATCAGCCTCGGCGAAGGGAATACGCCGATGATCTACGCCTGCGAGATCAGCGAACGCGTTGGCGCACGAGTTTGGCTCAAGCTTGAGGGCCTGAACCCGACGGGATCGTTCAAGGACCGAGGGATGACGTGTGCTGTGTCGGCTGCTGTACGGGACGGTTCAAACGCTGTGATCTGCGCATCGACGGGTAATACGGCTGCGAGCGCGGCAGCCTATGCAGCGCGTGCTGGAATCACCTGCGCGGTGGTTGTACCCGGCGGCAAAATCGCTCAGGGCAAGCTCGCCCAGTCCCTTATTCATGGGGCTCGGGTCATTGGCCTAGACGGCAACTTCGACGAAGCTCTCAAACTTGTGCGGGAACTTGTGGAAACAGAGCCGGTTGCGCTGGTCAACTCTGTTAATCCGTTCCGCATAGAGGGACAGAAGACAGGTGCGTTTGAGATTCACGACCTACTGCCCGACCTTGCGGCATTGGCGATTCCAGTCGGGAATGCGGGCAACGTCACAGCTTGGTGGAAGGGCTTCCAGGAGATGGGCGCCGCACCCCGCATGTTTGGCTTCCAGGCTGCTGGTGCTGCCCCGCTTGTGCTCGGCCATCCGGTCGAAAACCCTGAGACGATCGCAACTGCGATCAGGATCGGCAACCCAGCTCGCTGGACCGAGGCCGAGACCGCTTTTGCTGAGTCGAATGGGTCTGTCAGAACGGTCACAGACGAACAGATTCTTGAGGCCTACCGACTGCTCGCAAACACAGAGGGAGTGTTCTGCGAACCAGCGTCAGCTGCGTCAGTAGCCGGGTTGCTCGTCCACGGAGTTGATGGAGTGGAAGATGTAGTTTGTGTGCTGACCGGCAATGGGCTCAAGGACCCGGACACTGCTCTTGCCCAAGGTGGAGGTGTTACACCGTGTGAGGTGGACATCGAGGCACTGCGCGCAGTGGTACTGGGATGACCGTCCGCGTCAGCGTTCCGGCGACGTCGGCCAATCTCGGGCCTGGGTTTGACTCAATTGCTGCCGCCCTTTCGCCCCGGCTGGTCTTGACAGCTGAACGAGCGGACGAGTTCTCCATAACAACAAACATTGATGTCCCCTCGGACCGGTCCAACCTTCTTGTTCAAGCCTTCGAGCGGGTGATGTCCGCTGACGGGGTGCGGTTAACAGTGGAATCCGAAATTCCGCTCTGTGGTGGGCTCGGCTCCAGCGCTTGCGCAGTTCTTGCGGGGATCCTTGCTGCCAAGGCACTTGGCGGCGAATGCGATGACCCGCTGGCCCTAGCGATTGAGGTTGATGGGGTTGCCGACAACTCCACGGCTGCCTATCACGGGGGAGTAGCGGTCCATGTAGGTGGACAGGTCGCCAAGTTGACTGTCCCAGCCTCAATTAGCGGCCTTGTCGTCGTGCCTCAACACAGCGTTCACACAGAGGCCGCCCGGGATGTTCTCCCAGCCGAGGTTCCAATTGACGATGCTGTTGCCAATGCGGGCTACGCCGTATTGCTCGGGGCAGGGCTAGCGACAGGAGACACTGGGCTGCTAGCTAGGGGACTCCACGATCAGATTCACCAGCGCCGGCGCTCGACCCTTTACCCCAACTCCTGGGAGCTACTGGGCAAGGTCACGGAGCTCGGGGCCATCGGAGCGACCATCTCCGGCTCGGGATCAGCAGTCCTGGTCTGGGTTGAGGATGTGGCCGCGGATGCCGTTAGAGAGCGCCTGAGCGACCATGTGGGCGACTGGGCGAGTGTCATGGCCGTGGACTTTGAGCCGGTTGGGGCGACAGTGGACGGAGTAGCTGTCGCATGAACACTGGAGCGGAGTTCAGAGAAGCCGTCGAGGCGATGGATGTTGAGGGGATGAAGGCATGCCTCGCTGAGGATGTTGTCTTCTACAGTCCGGTGGCCTTCAAGGGCTACCACTCCAAGCTCGTGGTTTCAACGCTGCTCGAGCATGTCTCTCAGGTCTTTGAGGACTTCAAGTACGTTGATGAAATTGAGCAGGGTCCCAGCCACATGCTCCGTTTCCGGGCCAAGGTGGGCGAGCTTGAGATCGAAGGGGTTGACCTTCTCGATCTTGGTGACGATGGCCTAATCAAGACCTTCACCGTCATGGTGCGGCCGCTGAAGGCAGCCATTGCTTTGGCACAGGCTATGGGTGCTCGAATTGAGGCTGGGGGCGGAGTTCCGCAGGAGCCCGGCACCGACTCCGACTCCTAAGCGGAGTCGGGCTCGATCATTGCCTCAAGCTTTGCGGCAGCTTCCGGCTGCTGAACCCGACGGGCGATCTCAGCCCCGATCTTGAGGTAGTCGCTGGCTAGGTCCGGCCGGTGGTCAAGGATTGAGAGGCCGCGTTCCGCTGACTCCGCGTAGGCGATGGACGCGCGAATTGGGGGATCGATCAGTCGGTCTCCAACATGCTCTAGGAGTGCCTGCCGCGCCTCACGGGAGTGGACGGTCCGAAGGTCGGCGATGTTCAAGATCACGCCGAGCCAGTCGAGCTGGGGGTTGAGTCCGTCACGTGCGAGTTCGATTACCTCAAGCGCCTGTTCAACCCCTTGCATTGCGAAGTACTGAGCTTCGGATGAGATCAGGGCGTGGTCAGCGGCGACAAGCGCATTGACGGTAAGGAGGCCAAGGGCCGGTGGGCAATCGATTATCACCAGGTCATAGGTGTCCCCTACATCGCCGAGTGCCTTGCGGAGGGTCAGCTCACGGCCCATCTTGCCGCCGAGAACGAGTTCGGCTTCGGCGAGGCCCAAGTTCGCGGGGATTACGTCGTTGTGGATGGCCTCGGCCGCAGTCGCGCGGTCAAGGAGTACCTCGGCAACGGTCGGAGTTACATCTGGATCAAGATCAAAGTAGTCAGAGAGGTTGCCCTGAGGATCCAAGTCAATCGCCAACACACGGAGCCCGGCCCGGCGGAAAGCGTCGGTGAGAGTCCTCACCGTTGTCGTCTTGCCGGTTCCGCCCTTTTGTGAGAGCACAGCGATCGTCCGAGCCATCGTTGGCAGTGTAAGCCCACGGGGTACATCTGCGTTCGCGCCACGTCACTCACTTCGGCTTGCGGCCCCATTAGACTGACCCTCCAGATGAACCCGGTTACCGTCAACACCACGATCGCCCGCCCACGCGAGGAGGTCTATGACTACCTACTCGACATTGCCAACATGTCTGAGTACACCGACCACTTCCTCAGCGGATGGCATCTAACCCGCGAGAACTCCCGGGGCAAGGGAGCCGGGGTGCGATTCAGAATCGGCGCTCCGATGAACCGGTTTGACTGGTCGGACCTGATCTACGTTGACACCGAGCAACCCCACCGGATTGTGGCTAGGGGCGCTGGCGGGAAGATGAACAGAGTCAAGGCCATGAGTGTCATGACACTCACACAGGCGGCAGGTGGATCAACGCGCGTGGAGTGGACTTGGCAGACAGTGCCATCGAAGATGTCGGATCGACTCTTGGAGATCGTCGGCGGCAAAGGCTGGTGGAAGCGCAAAATGAACCGCTCTGTCAGGCGTATGAAGACAATCCTCGAACAGGACCGGGGTCGCGGCGAGCGAGTCACGGTCGCTGGTGGGTAGACTCCCGCGCCGTGATCAACGCCCCACGCAGAATCCTTCCCGTTGTAGCCGCACTGTGCCTCGCAGCAGGCACTTCGGCCTGCGGCTCCACTGAGAACGCCCAGGTTGGGACGGGCGAGGGTGCGTACGTTGACATCAACGATGTGGCCTATCAGGTCCAGATTTCGCGGACGCTGAACCCGAAGCTTGCCGAGGACGCCAGCTACCTTGTTGGACTTCCCGCGGGGACGGTTCAGCCAGGACCAGGCGAGGAGTGGTTCGCAGTCTTTCTTCGCGCCCAGAACTTCGGTGGCAGCGCCACCAAGCTAGCGACCAAGTTCCGTCTGATCGACACAACAGACAAGAAGTACACGCCGATCGCGCTTGACACAGCTACGAACATCTTCACGTGGAACCCGGCCGGGCAGCTTCAGCCTGATGGTCTCCTCAAGCCCGACTGGATCTACCCACCAGCATCGTCAATCGCTGGATCCGGGCCCGTCCGTCAAGGCGCACTCCTGCTCTTCAAGCTCAGTGATGACGTGTACCAGAACCGTCCACTCGTTCTTGAGATCTACGACTCAGCGTCGGTTAAGCCCGCTGCAGTCATCAGCCTCGACCTCTAGCGGGAGGTCTTAAGGGCAGTGATGAGGATGTCGCGCGCAGCTGGCGCGGCTGTGTCTCCTCCGTGTCCGGCCCCGTCGAGGAGCACGCACACGGCAAGACGTGGCTGCCATGCGGGTGCGAACGCAACGAACCACGCGTCAGTATTAGCCGGGTCATTGGGGATTACCGCCGGCGCGTTGGGGTCTTCCGGATTATTGGGGTCAGCTGGGTTATTCGGGTCGACCGGAACCGTGTCGCGTATCTCAGCAGTACCGGTCTTGCCAGCGATAGCGACCCCCGGAATAGCAGCAGACATTCCGGTCCCATACCTGACCACGGCAAGCATGAGAGTCCTCATGGCCCTTGTAACCTCGGGGCTCATTGCCCGCTTGGAAGCGGTGGGCCTAGTGACTGGGGTCAGGGTTGGCTCTGCTCTAACCCCGCCGTTTGCGACTGTCGCGGCAACGCTGGCCATCTCTAGGGCTGATGCAACTACTTGACCCTGTCCGATTGAACTAGTCCCTGTGGCATCAGCCCCCTGAAGCTCGGAAGCCTGGGGAATCCGGCTTATTGATGCGCCCGGGATGTTCGTCAAAGACCGGTTGAATCCAAGGTTCTCCGCCATCTCAACTAGGCGCGCTGCGCCGACCTTGACTCCCAGAGGAGCAAAGACTGAGTTGCAGGAGTACGCAAAGCTTTGGACGAGGGTTCCGCCGCATGACTCGCCGTTGGCGTTCTGAACCGAGTGACCGTCTAGGACGGCCTCGGTCTGGGCTGGGTAGAAGGTCTTCAGGGTCGTAACCTTGGAATCAAGTGCGGCCGCGGCAGTGATGATCTTGAATGTCGAGCCCGGTGGAGCCGCTTCCGAAAACGCACTGCGTGCGAGTGCCAGGATCTCACCCGTCTTTGGTCTGATCACGGCTGCTCCGCCTTGGCGCCCTGCCATGGCGGTAATGGCAGCCCGTTCCACAGAGGGAACGATCGTTGTGCGGACTGCCTTCCCTTCTTTGGGCGTGGTGCTTGCCAGTAGTCGTCCTCCAGCGGAGAGCGTCCCCCCGGGAGTCCCAGCAAGTTGGGCCTGGAAGATGCGCTCCAAACCGGTGATGCCGACAGTGGCATCTGATGGATAGCCGAGTGCCTTGAGGGTCAGGCCGACGCCTCCGAGCGGCGCTGCCACAGTTCCCACGACTTCCGATGCGACCTCTGGAATCGTCGAAACCCTGAAAGGGCCTTCAGCTAGCGCTACACCGTCGGACGCCAAGAGTGCGGCACGCGGGGGAAGTGATGTGCTTCGACTGAGGGACTCACCTCGGTGCAAGCCTGGGAGTAGAAGGCTTGAGCTCCAGACCACATGAGCATCCGAGTTGTCTGCGGTCAGTGGAATGCGAGCGACAAGACTGAGAGTTCCAAACGCGCGGGTCTCAACTGTGAAGGGAACCTGGGCGACCCCATCTGAAACCTTCCCTGCTTCGCGGGCGGTAAGGCGGCGCACCGTCGCAGTCGCTAGGGCTTCGGCCTGCTGACTGGAGAAGCTCGTGAAGCTCAGTTTGGCCTTGGATTCCTTGGACAATTGGCTGTACATTGCCCGGAAGTCTTGGCGGGCCCAAGCGGCTGCGTAGCTCTGCGCAACGCCTCTCCCGCCATCATCGCCACAGATCAAGCCAGCTGCCACAATCGCCGCGAGAGCGAGCGCTGTGAGACCGATGGCAGCCTTGCGGCGCAGGGCGGTCGGGTCACTTGGGGGAAGTGGCTTGCTCATCAGGAGAGAGCGTAGATACCGAGGTGGCGTTTGGGGTGGTCAGGTGCTGGCCGTATGGTTCGGCGTGTGTTGGGGCGATGACCACTTTCGACTGGATTCTCATTGCCGCGATCGCGCTGATGGGCTGGCAGGGTCGCCGCGCGGGCTTTATTGGCGGGGCTCTGTCGTTGGCCGGATTCTTTGGCGGCGCACTCCTCGCGGCTCGATTGGCCCCGCTGCTGCTGGCGCAAGGTAACCGTTCTCCGTATGCGCCGATG
>JBAXCW010000037.1:0-7684 GCA_037141275.1 Actinomycetes bacterium | reverse complement strand
GTCGATCTACGACGCTTCGATGAAGTACGAAGCAGCCGGTGTCCCACTAGTTGTCCTTGCCGGATCTGAATACGGGTCGGGGTCATCGCGCGATTGGGCGGCAAAGGGAACTCGCCTGCTTGGCGTGCGCGCTGTAATTGCCCGGTCGTACGAGCGGATCCACAGGTCAAACGTTGTTGGCATGGGCGTTCTCCCGCTCCAGTTCCTTGAGGGTGAAACACCTGAATCACTTGGGCTGACTGGCCACGAGACTTTCGAGATTCCCGACATTGGCAGCGGCGATGTACCCACGACTTTGGACATCACTGCTGACGGTAAGACAATCACCGTCAAGGTCCGGATTGATACACCCAAGGAGGCAGATTACTTCCGTCATGGGGGCATCTTGCCGTATGTTCTGCGTAACCTCGCTGGTGTCTCATGACTGCTCCTGACACTCTCCTCCAACTTCTCCGAGCACCCGGCCCTTCAGGCCGTGAAGCTGCGGCTGCCGCGGTCTTCCGCGAGGCGGCGTCGAAGTTCACTGACGACGTTGAGGGTGACCTTGTTGGGTCTTCGACCGCACGGGTAAAGGGAACGGGCAGCGGCCGCACACTCGCCATCGTTGGGCACATTGACGAGATCGGGTTGATTGTCAGCCACATCGACGACAAGGGCTTTCTCCGCTTTCAGCAGGTTGGCGGATGGGACCCAGTTGTCTTGATCGGACAACGCGTTGAGATCGCGGGCCGCAACGGCAAGATCCCCGGCGTCATTGCCCGCAAGCCAATCCACCTGATGGAGACTGAGGAGCGCGGTAAGTCCGCCAAGATCAAGGACCTCCACATCGACATTGGTGCCAAGGATGCTGATGACGCCAAGACCTTTGTCCGCGTTGGCGATGTTGGCGTGATTGCCGTTGAGCCGCTTGAACTGCCCAACGGACGGCTTGCCTCCCGCGCAATGGACAACAGGATCGGTTGCTTTGTTGCCCTTGAGGCAGCGCGCCTTGTTGCCGAGGCCGGAGGCGCAGCGTTTGACGTTGTTGCTGTGGCCGCAAGCCAGGAGGAAACAACTTTTGGTGGCTCCACCACCGTTACCCACAGACTCCGTCCCGATGTTGCAATCGCCGTTGATGTCACCTTCGCAACGGACCAACCTGGTGTTGAGACCGGCGCGTTGAGCGAATCTCCACTGGGATCAGGGCCCGCAATCACTCGCGGAACAAATCTGCACCCTGTTGTCAGCGACGGCCTTGTTGATGTGGCAGAGGCAAAGAAGATCGACCATACGATCGCTGCTGATGGCCGCACGACCAGCACTGACGCCGACGCGATCAACATCTCACGCGGTGGGGTACCAACTGGCCTTGTGTCGGTTCCACTGCGTTACATGCATTCCCCGGTTGAGGTTGTGCAGCTGAGCGATATTGAGCTCTCAGCCAAGCTGATTGCCGAGTACGCGTTGAGCCTCCCGGCTGACGTTGACTTCAACCGTTGACTTCAAACCGCCTGCTGATTCTTTGGGATGTGGATGGCACGCTTCTGCGCGGGGCAGCCGAAGCGCACGGCCGTGCATTGGAGATGGCCACGGCGGACACCATCGGCCGTGAGGTGCCCACCGTGCAGAGCATCGACCCAGGCGGTCGTACCGACAGGGAGATAGTCCGTCTGCTGGCCGGTGAGGCTGGGGTGGATGCCGAGGCCTTCGGGCCTCTTGCTGATCAGGTGATTACGAAGGCGGTGGAGATCTACGGTGCGACGGTGGAACCAGACCTCTCGCACTGTGTCCTGCCAGGCGTGACTGAGCTTGTGTCAAGTCTGTCCCCGCGCGACGACCTCGTGATGGGCTTGCTGACCGGAAACATCGACCGTGTTGCTGCGCTGAAGCTTGGCGCCGCCGGGATCTCACGCCACTTTGACTTTGAGGCTGGGGCATTTGGGTCAGACCATGAGGACCGTGCTGTCCTGCCCGGCATTGCCCGTGCCCGTGCCACACGGGGGCGTGCCGCATGGCCACGCGAACGCACGGTGATCATCGGCGACACGCCCAGGGACATCGCCTGCGCGCGGGCTGACCGAGTTGGAGTCATTGCTGTTGCCACAGGTCCGCATCAGGCCAGCTCGCTTGGTGAGGCTGATGCTGTGGCGGACTCAGCGGCAGATTTGCTCGCGCTGATCGAACCGCTGGTGTGAGGGAACTACCGGGTCAGCTTCTTGTAGCTGATGCGGTGCGGCCGGTCAGCAGCTTCGCCGAGGCGCTCGCGGCGGTTTTCCTCATAGGCCTCGAAGTTACCTTCAAACCAAACGACCTCTGAGTCACCTTCGAAGGCGAGGACGTGGGTAGCTACGCGGTCAAGGAACCACCGATCGTGCGATGTGACCACGGCGCAGCCGCCGAATGAGAGCAGTGCCTCTTCGAGCGCACGGAGAGTGTCGACATCAAGGTCATTGGTCGGTTCGTCAAGGAGAAGCAGGTTGCTGCCCTCTTTGAGGAGCTTGGCCAGGTGAACGCGGTTGCGTTCACCACCGGAGAGCTTGCCGACCTTCTGCTGCTGGTCTCCACCGCGGAAGTTGAATGAGGCGGTGTACGCGCGGCTGTTGACCTTCTGGTCGCCAACCATGATGTGCTCGTCGCCACCGCTGATTTCCTCCCAAACATTCTTCTCGGGGTCAAGTGAGTCGCGGGACTGGTCAACGTAGCCAAGCTCGACTGTCTCGCCGAGAGTGAGCTTGCCTGCGTCGGGCTCCTCTTGCCCGGTGATTAGCCGCATCAGGGTTGTCTTGCCTGCGCCGTTGGGGCCAATCACGCCAACAATGCCGCCTGGCGGAAGGGTGAACGAGAGGTTTTCAAAGAGGAGCTTGTCGCCGTAGCCCTTGGTCAGGCCGTCAGCCTCAACGACAATTCCGCCAAGCCGTGGGCCGGCCGGGATGTGGATTTGGACGCTGCCGAGGTCGACATTGCGGTCCTCTGCCAGGAGGGCTTCGTAACGGTTGAGTCGGGCTTTTGGCTTGGCCCGGCGGGAGGAGGAGTTCATCCGAACCCACTCCAGCTCCTGCTGGATTGTCTTCTGGCGGGCGGAATCCTCGCGCTCCTCTTGGGCCATGCGCTTCTGCTTCTGCTCAAGCCACCCGGAGTAGTTGCCTTCGAACGGGATGCCCTTGCCGCGGTCAAGTTCCAGAATCCAACCGGCGACGTTGTCGAGGAAGTACCGGTCGTGGGTTACGGCGACGATGGTTCCCGGGTATTCGGCAAGGTGTTGCTCAAGCCATGCCACGGATTCGGCATCAAGGTGGTTGGTTGGCTCATCCAACAGCAGCAGGTCAGGCTTCTTCAGCAGGAGCTGGCAGAGGGCCACACGGCGCTTCTCGCCGCCGGAGAGCTTGCTGACATCAGCATCAGCGGGCGGGAGGCGCAGAGCGTCCATTGCAACGCTGAGGGTTGTGTCAAGGCTCCAGCCGTCGACTGCGTCGATCTGCTCCTGCAGGCGGGCAAACTCGTCAGCGGTTTCGTCAGAGTAGTTGGCGGCAAGTTCGTTGAATCGGTCAAGCAGAGCCTTTGTTTCGCCCATGCCTTCTTCAACATTGCCAAGCACATCCTTGGTTTCGTCAAGCTGTGGCTCTTGCTCGAGGATTCCTACGGTGGCGCCCGCTAGGAGGGTTGCGCTACCGCGGTAGTCGGTGTCCATGCCGGCCATGATCCGAAGCAGACTTGACTTGCCTGAGCCGTTGTATCCGAGCACGCCAATCTTGGCGCCTGGGTAGAACGCAAGGGTGATGTCCTCAAAGACCTTGCGGTCTGGGAGATGGGTCTTGGAGAGACCCTTCATGGTGTAGATGAACTCGCCGGCCATTAAGCAATGGAGCATAGGACGCAAAGGCGCGCTTCGCATATTGGATCGGAGGTAGGTGGTTGTCTGACTGACAGCGGGCGCGGTACCTTTGTGGGCTATGGCCTCCGAGATCCTTGACGTTGAACAGTCGCTTCTGCTCCTAGAGCTTGAGGCCCCGTTCGATAAGCGGCAGGTTCAGCTTGCCCGTCGAAAGATGGCGAAGCGGTGGCATCCAGACATTGCACCCAAGGGCAAGCAGATGGAGCATGAGCATCATCTCCAGGCCATCAATCGGGCCGCTGACCAGTTGGAGTCGTTGGCGGAGGACTCTCGCGGCGGTTTGGTCTCACGTAATGCTGTGCGGGCTTCCGCGGCAGCAGCCAGAAAGGCCCGCGAGGAAGCTGGTCAGAGGGCTTATGAGGCAGAGGAGCGCGCAAGGGCAGCTGCCAAGGACCAGGCCGTGCACGACCCGTTCCGTTCGCGCGTGCCGGACCGTTCAGTTGTTCATCGTTATGCCCGCTGTCTTTCGTATCCGGAGTGGGGTGTTGGTTCGGTCAACGGCATTTACTTCACGGGTGAGGGCGGACCGAGCGACCAGTGGGCAAGGGCAACTTTTGCAGTGGGAATCAGGACTGTCCCGGCCGGTTCGCTTCAGTACGTCGAGTTCGGTGTGCCGGATGAGGCTGCCGACCGTGTTGAACGGTTTATGACTGCTGCCGCGCATGCCTTGGCTGAGGGCGACCCCGACCTCGCAGCCAAGCGCTTGGTGTACGCCCGCAACGCCTCGCCGCACGATCCTGTGGTCTTGCGCCAACTCGCCTCAGCCTTCCTCCAAGCCAGTAACTACCCGGCGGCTGCCCGTGCAGCACGGGACTGGGTCAAAGTTGAGCCTGACAGCCCTGGCGCGCACAGATTCACCGCTCGCATCTACGAGGCGATGGGGTCGTGGGGTCCAGCGTTGGACAGTGCCCGCCTTGTTTGTGACCTGAGGCCAGCTGACCCTGATGCGTGGGCCCGGGTTGGGCGGATCAGCCTCAAACGCCATGACCGGGCGCTTGCGAGGGAGTCGTTTGAGCGGGCCCGCGCTGAGGGCGCTGGGGCGGAGATCCTGCTTGACCTCGCGCTGGTTCGTCAGCTCGAAGGCGATGTTGGTGGTGAAGTGGGGGCATGCCATGAGGCAACGCTGATCGATCCGGATTGGCCAACAGCATGGTCGCGCTACGCCCATGCCCTTGCCAAGACTGACCGCAGGACTGACTGCCGCACAGCTTGCGAGAAGGCCCTCTCGTTCGGCCCTGACCGCGAGGTCAGTCAGCTCGTGCAGTGGTTGGATGACAGTGAGCCCAAGGCAATCACCGCATCAGCGGCATAGGCTGACAGCGTGCGTTTGATCGTTGCCCAATGCGAAGTGCGGTACACGGGCCGGGCCGAGGCCTTCCTTCCTGACGCGCTGCGTCTGTTGATGATCAAGGAGGACGGGTCGGTGATGGTCCACGCAGACACGGGTGGTTACAAACCTCAGAACTGGATGACCCCTCCAACCGTGATTGAGGAGGACGGTGACCCTGTCACCAAGATCGTGATCCGTAAGAAGGCCGGCAAGACCGAGGATCGGCTTGAGATCACCATCACCAAGGTTCACTCCGATGTCACCCATGACATGGGCCAGGCTGGTTCGCTTGAGAAGGATGGGATTGAGAAGGACCTTCAGGCCGCTCTTGCTGATGCGCCTCATTGGTGTGGCGAGGGCTTCCGCCTCGTCAGGCGCGAGTGGGCGACAGACATTGGGCCAGTTGACCTGATGTGTCGCGACGGCGAGGACGGTTGGATTGCTGTTGAGGTCAAGCGCCAGGCGACCATCGATGCGGTTGAGCAGCTCAGCCGTTATCTGGAACGCATCCGCCTTGACCCGGCTATGGCCGATTGCCGTGGCGTGTTGGTTGCCGAGAAGATACGTCCTCAGGCCGCGGTGCTTGCTGAGAGCCGAGGGATTGCCTGCGTTGAGGTTGACCTAGCCGTGGTGCGCGGTGAGCGCGAACCTGACCTGACGCTGTTTGGCTAGTTGGTCAGGGCGGGCAGGGTTGTTGCGAACAGGCTCGTGAAGCGCAGGACAGCTGCCGCCTCGCAGTCCTCGCGCGAGATCTGGCCAGTCCGCCATGCGTGGATCAGGACTTCAAGTGCACGCAGCTCCGCGTAGATCACAGTCCTGGTCAGTGGCGAGTCATCAAGCCCAAACGGCGGGTACGAGGAAATCATGGCGGCGATGGCCTGCTGGGTCTCTTCCCAGCGCTGTCCAATCCCCGATCCGGCAAGGTCCCGGCCCGGTCCAAAGATCCAAGCTCCAGGCGTTGCCTCAGCCCAATCCAGACCACGGTTAACGATGACCTCCACTCGGGCACGGGTTTGGTCGGGCGTGGACCTGGTCCCTTCGGGCAGGTCAGCGAGGAGCCAAGGGGCTTGCGTAACGAACTCGTCAAAGAGCACGTTGGCCACAGGCCCGACGCCACCACCGGGGAAGTAGAGCTGCACCAGCTGGCGCGAAACTCCGGCCTCGTCTGCGATGTCGCGTAGCGAACAGTCTGGGTCCCGCGCGAAGCATCGGTTGGCTGCATCGAGGATCAACGCTCGGCGTTGAGGCGGCGAAAGCCTTTCGCGGTCCTCGATTGGCTTGGAGACACGTGCCATGGGTCAAGCCTAACCCTTACCCCGACCGGCTGATTCCCGTACCCTCCAATCCATGACCGAAACCCCAGACGCAGTACTTACAGAGGAGCGCGATGGCGTCCTCATCATCACCATCAACCGCCCAGAGGCCCGCAACGCCGTAAACGGCGCTGTTGCCCAAGGTTTGGCTGACGCTGTTGCCCATCTTGATGCCACGGAATCACTCCGGGTTGGCATACTCACCGGTGCCGGTGGCGCGTTCTGCTCAGGCATGGACCTGAAGGCCTTCATGCGTGGCGAACTTCCCTTCCTAGAGGAAGGCGGCTTTGCCGGTATCGCCAAGAAGGGGCCTAAGAAGCCACTTATCGCCGCAATCGAGGGATTCGCTGTTGCTGGAGGCATGGAGATCGCGCTTGCCTGCGACCTGATCGTCGCGGCCAAGGGCGCAAAGCTGGGTATTCCAGAGGCCAAGCGCAACCTTGTTGCCGCCGGTGGAGCACTCCTGCGTCTCCCTAACCGCATTCCGTTCCACATTGCGATGGAGATGGCCCTTACGGGTGATCCAATCAGCGCAGAGCGTGCCTATGAGGTTGGCTTGGTTAACCGTGTTGCCGAGGCTGGCGGCGCTGTTGACGCAGCGATTGAACTGGCCGGCGCGATCAGCGTTAACGGCCCACTTGCCGTCTGGGCAAGCAAGGAGATCCTCACCAAGGCGGTTGACTGGTCTGAGGCAGAAGGTTGGGACGGGCAGGAAGCAATCGTCGCACCAGTCTTCACCAGTGAGGATGCCCAAGAAGGCGCTCTTGCCTTTGCTGAGAAGCGCGACCCAGTTTGGAAAGGTCGCTGATACCGAGCATCGCGCGGGTATCGTGGACACATGGCCACAACAGCACCTGAAACAGGCAAAGTGATTGGCAACTATGTTGGCGGCCAGTTCGTTGACGTGGACCCTTCACGCGACCGCCTTGAGGACCGCAATCCTGCAACCGGCGAGGTCCTTGCCCCAGTACCGCTCTCTGGAGCGGTGGAGGTTGAGGCAGCCGTAGCGGCAGCGCGGGCAGCGTTCCCGGCGTGGCGGGCAACAAGCCCGATGGTCAGGGCCCGTGCGGTGATGAAACTGCGTGAGGTGCTTGATGCTCACCGGGAGGAACTAGCTCGGTTGGTTACAACCGACATGGGGAAGACTTTTGATGATGCGTTCGGGGAGGT
>JBAXCW010000036.1:0-7884 GCA_037141275.1 Actinomycetes bacterium | reverse complement strand
TTCAGGTTGTCGTCACCGGCTTGACCGTTGATCTTGTCGTTTCCGGACCCACCGTTCTCGGTGTCGGCGCCATCCTGGCCGTCGATCGTGTCGTTTCCAGCGTCGCCGTTCTCGACATCGGTTCCTGATCCGCCGTCGAGCTTGTCGTTGCCTGCCCCGCCGTTCAGAGTGTCGTTCTGTGCGTCGCCGGTCTCGGTGTCGTTACCTGTGCCGCCTGTGATTGCGTCAGCGCCGTCACCGCCGTCGAGCTTGTCGTTGCCTGAGCCACCGTCAATGGTGTCGTCACCTGCGCCGCCATAGACGGTGTCATTGCCGCCAAGGGCCCGGATCCTGTCATTGCCGCCGAGGCCACATATGACATCAGCCCTGGATGTACCGGTCAGCGTGTCATTGCCAGAGGTGCCAGTGATTGTGCACTTCTTGGTTGCTGCTGAGCCGGAAGCTGGCAGTACGCCAACAAGCACTATTGCTGCGATAAGTCCTGTCAGAAACAACTTGGTGTCCGATATTCGGATGTAGCTATGTGTAGTCATGGGCCCGAGCGTATCCCGCCGGCGAAGGAGTGGCCAACCAATTCTTGGACAAGCTTTGGGCAGGGCGGGGTAAGGACTTTTCCTTTGGAGAGCAGCGGAGCCTGACCTTCTAGATACCGCTACTGTCGCTTCTTCGCATGTCTGAGCCGATCAGAATCAACGGGTGGGTCTCAATTCCACGCTCTGAGCTGTCCGTCCGGTTCTCGCGCTCCTCGGGGCCAGGAGGACAGGGCGTAAACACCACTGACTCACGCGTTGAGCTGACATTCGATCTCGCTCACTCGCAATCGCTTACCCAGCATTTCCGGGACAGGGCAATCCAGCGCCTTGGCAGCAAGCTGGTTGACGGCACGCTCACAGTGGTTGCCTCAGAGCACCGCTCGCAGAGGCAGAACCGCCAAGCGGCTGAGAAGCGACTCGTTGAGACCCTCGCCGCGGCATTCGCCCCGCCGCCAGCTCCCCGGCGTAAGACAAAGCCATCCCGGTCGTCAGTTCAAAAACGGATCACCGCGAAGAAGCGGCGGGGTGAGACCAAGCGCCTTCGGGGCAACCCCGACGGTTGAGCCGTAGCATCGGCGGTGTGAGCAGCTTCGAGGTAATGGGAATTGTCAATGTTACGCCGGACTCCTTCTCGGACGGCGGACAGTGGCTCGACGCCGAAAAGGCAGTGGCGCACGGACTCGAGCTTGCACAGCAGGGGGCGGTGATCCTTGACATTGGTGGGGAGTCAACGCGCCCAGGCGCTGATTCGGTTGATGTTGCTGAGGAGCTACGGCGCGTTCTGCCCGTGATTGAGGGGTTGGTGGACGCGCGACCCGCTGGGGTCAGGATTTCGATTGACACCGCCAAGGCTCAAGTGGCCTCACGGGCACTCGAGGCTGGGGCAGACATTGTCAATGATGTGACCGGGTTGACTGGGGATCCGGCCATGAAGGGGGTGGTTGCCGCTGCGGGCTGCGAGGTGTGTGTGATGCATATGCAGGGTGAGCCCCGCACTATGCAGGTGAGTCCGACTTACGGCGATGTAGTCAAAGACATCCGGGACTACCTTCAAGTTCAGGTTGAGGGTTTGGTCTCAGTCGGGATCGACCCTGGCAAGGTCTGGCTTGACCCGGGCATCGGCTTTGGCAAGACAGTTGGGCACAACCTAGAACTGCTCAACAGGCTTGATGAGATCGTGGCGCTCGGGCACCCCGTACTTATCGGGGCGAGCCGCAAAGCGTTCATCGGGAAGGTGTCCGGGGCAGAGACGACCGATCGCCTGCCGGGGAGCCTTGCGGCAATTGTGATCGCTCTGGAACGCGGCGCGAGGATCTTCAGGGTGCATGACGTTGCCCAATCCGTTCAGGCTTTGGAGGTCGCGGCTGCTAGCTTGCTCGGCGAGTCATGGGAATCGGAGCAGACGACATGAACGGCGACCACGTTGCCATTGAGATCTCAGGTCTCTCCGTCTACACGCACCACGGTGTCTCTGATGCAGAGCAGGAGATTGGCCAAGTTCTTGTGCTCGACCTCCGCATTGAGTCCCCTTCGGTAGGGGCACTACAGACCGACGATGTTGCTGACACCGTCGACTACGGGGCAGTCAGCCTGCGGGTGGCTGATCTTGCCACCGCGAAGTCGTTCAGGACGCTTGAGGCCCTTATCTCAATGATCGCCGACACCCTGATCGCCGAGTTTGCAATCAGCCTGATCTGGATCCGCGCCACAAAGCCGGAGCCACCTGTTCCACTCGCCATGGACGGCGTGTCCGTGGAACTGGTTCGCCAAGCACAGTGACCGACAGGCCAACCCGCCTCGGTTACCTCGGCTTCGGGTCCAACATGGGCGACCGTCGGGCGAACATGGAGGAAGGCATCCGGCTTCTGAGGGAGCGGGGTGTTGAGGTTGAGGCTTCATCCTCGGTCTGGGAGACCGAGCCAGTTGGGGAGATCCTTGACCAACCTGACTTCTTCAACGCCTGCGTGACCGTCAATACGGCCCTTGAGCCCGAGGCTCTGCTCGACATTGTCAAGCAGATCGAACTTGATCTTGGCCGGGACCCCAATGGCCCACGGCACGGCCCGCGACCACTGGACATAGATGTCCTCCACCTTGGCGACCTTGTCTTCAGCTCAGAGCGCCTAGACATTCCTCACCGCGAGGTGTTGAGCCGACGCTTTGTGATGGCTCCGATGCTTGAGCTTGACCCCGATCTGGTTACTGCCAAAGGGGAGAGCGTCGCTCAGGCCTTCGCTATCCCAAGGGAGAACCAGGACGTCCGGGTTGCCGGACCGCCGCTCTTCTGAGAAGAGCTAGGAGAGCAGCGCGAGTTCGTCCGCTGGCAGAACGCCGGCGGGAACATCGCCTGAAGACTTAGGGAAGACACGGTCGGCGATCGCCACGCTCGGGCGGCCCTGGAGAACTTGATGAAAGTCGCCGATTGCTCCGAGCAGCTTGATTGAGGAGAGGATCTGAAGATCTGCGGCGTTGGGGGAATCTCCACCGATGACGCCTTCGGTGATCAGCAGGTCAACGTGGTCAAGCAGGCCCTTGAGCGCCGCAAGGTCTGTCTTGGCGGTCTCTTCAGTGACGCCGTGGATCCTGCGTTCCATCCACACCATTGGTGTGGCAATGCTCATTGCGAGCGGAAGGGGAATTGGAAGTGTCTCCGGGTCGGCTAGGCCTGCGAGGACCTTCTTCTGGTCATGCCTAGCTACTGCCCACAGGAGCCGACGCACGGTCGCTTGGAGGACGTCGTCGCCCCAAACCTCTGCGGCCTCAACCTTTGCGCGTTGCTCTGGATCGGCTGGGAAGAGAGCCGGTTCTGGGACGAGTTCGTCAAGCCGCTTCATGATCCTGCGGGAGCCAACGACGCGCTCTCCGGGGAACACGACACCAGGAACTGTGGCCTCACCAAACATCACTCTCTGGACGGGTTTGTGCATCACCGGGAGCAGGTCCACGGTCTTGACTTCCATGCCCTTGATCTTCAGTGCGGTGTGGACTGCCTCACATGGGTGGGAGCCGGGAATCTGCCAGAGCGTCGCTTTGATCATGATCGCGAGCATAATGGGGATTCATGCTTCTCGCCGTAGACGTCGGAAACACACAAACCCATTTCGGGACCTTTCGTGGAACAGAGCTCGTTGAGCACTGGCGGTTCGCGACGGTCCGCGATAGCACCGGCGATGAGCTGGGCGCCGCTCTGCGCAGCCTCCTTGAGTTGAGGGGCGTCGCGTTTGGTGATCTCGATTCAACGATCGTGTCCTCGACGGTGCCCGCGCTGGGCGAGGCGTGGCGGCTTGTGGGCGACAACTACCTCGGGCATGTCCCGATTGTTGTTGGCCCTGGTGTGAAGACGGGGATGAGCCTGCGCTATGACAACCCGCGTGAGATTGGGGCTGATCGGTTGGTCAATGCTGTTGCTGCCTTTGATCACTTCAAAACGACCTGCGTGGTTGTTGATTTTGGGACGGCGATCACATTCGATCCTGTCTCAGCTGAGGGTGACTACTTGGGCGGGCTGATTGCTCCTGGGGTTGAGATTTCAGTTGAGGCTTTGACCGAGAAGGCGGCCAAGCTGCCAAAGGTTGATCTTGCTGAACCGCGTGAGGTCATTGGCAAGAGCACTGTTGAAGCCCTGCGGTCCGGCGTGATCTTCGGCTTCGCTGGACTTGTGGATGGAATCCTCGAACGCCTCGAGGGCGAACTTGGCCCAGACATGCAGGTAATTGCCACGGGCGGGCAGGCCCATGTGATCGTTCCGTCCTGCAAGCGCGTGAACGAGATTGATGACCTTTTGACCCTCACGGGCCTGCGTCTCATCCATGAGCGCAACACAGAAGCTGCCTGACCCGCAGCCTGCCCTATCCTGAGACGCCAATGGCAAGAGATCTAAATGAACCCTTTGAGATCGGTGGGGTCGCGATTCCAAACCGCGTCACCCTGGCTCCGCTTGCCGGTATAGGTAACTGGTTCTTCCGACTTCAGGCCCGCAGGTTTGGCGCTGGGCTGCTGACCTCGGAGATGATCTCCAGTCACGCGATTAAGTACGGGAACGAGAAGACCTGTACCGAGATGCTGCGGATCCACCCTGACGAACACCCGATTGCCATCCAACTCTTTGGGGAGGACCCAGATGCAATGGAGGCAGCTGCCGAAGTGGTCGCTGCTACGGGTGCCGACATGATCGACCTGAACATGGGGTGCCCGGTGCCTAAGGTCTGCAAGACCGGGGCTGGCGCGGCACTCCTACGAGACCACGACCGCGCTGTTGCGGTCGCTGCAGCTGCCGCTCGTGGGTCTGGCTTGCCTGTAACGGTGAAGATTCGGCCTGGGCAGAAGCCCGGCGAGCGCGATGGGGTCACACTCGCCAAGCGCCTTCAAGACGATGCCGGCGTGGCCGGAATCGGCTTTCACCCGCGCCATGCCTCTCAGGCACACAAGGGAATCCCGGACTATGACCTTGCCCGTGAGGTTGTTGAAGCACTTGATATCCCTGTGACGATCTCCGGTGGGCTCCGGGATGTGGAGACCATCAAGCATGTCTTTGACTACACCGGAGCGGCCGCAGTCATGCTCGCCCGCGGCGTGATGGGTAACCCGTGGTTGTTCTCCGAGGTTCTGGGCACACGCGACGAGCCACCCACCGCCCAAGAGGTTGTTGAGGAACTTGACTGGACCATGGACAGCGCCGTTGAACACATCGGTGCTGACAGGGCAGGACGGTACCTGCGTAAGTTCTACCCGTGGTATATCGAGCGCCTTTCAGGGGGCAAGGAACTTCAGGACGCAATGCAGCGCGCAGAGGGGGTTGAGGCGGCTCGAGAGATCTTCCACTCCCACGCGCTGGCTCACGCAATTTGATCAGGCCTCGGTCACTGCTAGACTGCCGCGACCCTGATGGGCACGACCGTTCCCAGGAGAAGATATTTTGCCAAGAGACGTAATCCTCACTCAAGAAGGTCTTGAAAAGCTCAAAGCTGAGCTCGAACACCTCACGACCGATCGCCGCCGCGAGGTAGCCGAACGGATCAAGGAAGCCCGTGAATTCGGGGATATTTCAGAGAACTCTGAGTACGACGACGCCAAGAACGAGCAGGCGATGGTCGAATCAAAGGTTGCTCAAATCGAGGAGCGTTTGCGGTCAGCAACAGTTGTTGACACCAAGAAGCTTGGTACTGACATGGTGCGTATTGGCTCTGTCGTCCATGTCAAGGACCAAAAGAGTGAGAAGAGCCTTGTATTCACGATCGTCGGGTCCGCTGAGACCGACCTCGCAGCTGGCAAAGTCTCCAATGAATCACCTGTAGGTCAGGCACTTCTAGGTCAGAAGCGCAACGATATTGTTGATGTTGCGCTGCCTAACGGCAAGAAGCGCAAGCTCAAGATCACCAAGATCGGCTAGAGGTATGTCCGACGGCCCTGAGGAGCCGATCGGCGAGAGCCGAGAGGAGGAGCTCGTGGCAGCCCGCCGCGAGAAGGCTGATGCCATGCGTAAGCAGGGTGGCGAGCCCTTCCCGCACTCGTTCGAGGGGGTTGAGGCGATCGCTGGGCTCCTTACCGCCCATGACGGACTTGCAGATGGTGAGGAGACCGAATCCAAGCACCGTGTTGCCGGGCGTCTTGCTGCCCGCCGCGGTCAGGGCGGGGCCGCATTTCTAGACCTGTACGACAGGAGCGGACGAATCCAGCTCCTTGCTCAGACAGACCACCTCGGCGAGGAAGCCTTCGAGGCAGTCCGTGATCTGGATCTTGGCGACCTGATCGGGGTGGATGGCACTGCCATTAGGACCAAGCGCGGTCAGCTCTCGCTGAAGGTGGACGCTGTAACCCTGCTGGCCAAGTCGCTGCGCCCGCCGCCCGATAAGCACCACGGTTTGAAGGACATCGAGACCCGTTATCGCCGACGCGAACTGGACCTGATTGCGTCCGAGGATGCCCGCGACCTGTTTGTGACTAGGGCCAAGGTGATCACCGCGATCCGTGGCTTCCTTGACCGCGATGGCTTCATTGAGGTTGAGACACCAGTCCTGCAGCCGCTTTATGGCGGGGCAGCGGCGAGGCCTTTCACCACCCATCACAACGCGCTTGACCGGAACTTCTTCCTACGGATAGCAACCGAGCTGTACCTAAAGCGCCTGATTGTCGGCGGCCTTGAGCGCGTCTACGAGCTTGGTAAGGACTTCCGTAACGAGGGAATCTCGCCGAAGCACAACCCAGAGTTCACGATGCTTGAGTGGTACGAGGCTTACTCCGACTACATGGTGATCGCCTCGCGGCTTGAGGATCTCGTCCGCCAGGTCGCGAAGGAGATTGATTACGACGGCGAGATTGACTTTGACTCCCCGTGGCAGCGCGAGACGCTCAGAGATTCAATCCTCAGCCGCTGCGGAGTTGACATTCTCGCTCACCGTGACAGGGACTCTCTGGCCAAGGAGATGGAAGCTAAGGGCCTTGAGGTGCCGAAGACGGACACTTGGCCACAGCTGGTCGATGAGCTGCTGACTAAGCATGTTGAGCCCGAGTTGATTCAGCCAACGATTCTCTTTGACTACCCCGTTGAGCTTTCGCCGTTCGCTAAGGACCACAGATCAGAGCCCGGCCTGGTCGAGCGGTTTGAGGCCTACGCAGCTGGGATGGAGATCTCCAACGCCTTCAGTGAGCTCAACGATCCTGATGAGCAACGCCGTCGGTTTGAGTCACAGCGTGCCGATGCGGCCGCAGGTGATGAGGAGGCACAGCCGTTCGATGAGTCATTCCTTCGCGCTCTCGAGCAAGGGATGCCACCGACTGGCGGCATTGGCATCGGCATTGACCGGCTAGTGATGCTGCTGACTGGAAGCAAGACGATCCGCGAGGTTGTCCTCTTCCCAGCCATGCGCGACGAATCCTGACCCTCGCCCTCATCTAGGCCGGGAGGGCATTCGGGTTGACAGTTCGATCCGCGCGTCCGGGAAGCGTTGCTAGGATGACTTATGGCTGTTGGTCACTCGATTAGGGGAGGGGGACGCAGATGTTCGAAAGGTTCACTGAAAGAGCACGTCAGGTAGTCGTCCTCGCACAGGAGGAAGCCCGGACGCTGAAGCACAACTACATCGGCACCGAGCACGTTCTGCTCGGCCTGCTGCGTGAAGAGGAAGGCCTCGCCGCCCGCGTCCTCGAGAGCCTTGACATCACGGCTGAGAAGGTCCGCTCCCAGGTTGTCCGCATCGTCGGTTCCGGAGAGGAAGTCACCTCCGGTCAGATTCCTTTCACTCCACGCGCCAAGAAGGTGCTGGAACTCGCCCTGCGTGAGGCACTTTCACTCGACCACAACTACATCGGCACCGAGCACATCCTGCTTGGCCTGATCCGCGAGAATGAAGGC
>JBAXCW010000035.1:0-7922 GCA_037141275.1 Actinomycetes bacterium | reverse complement strand
ACCTGGTTGACGATAAGACCCGCCTGGTGTTTGGCGAGACCATCGGCAACCCACGCCTCAACGTGATGGACATCGGCGCATGGGCCGACGCAGCACACGCTGCCGGCCTGCCGCTGATCGTGGACAACACGGTCGCGACGCCGATCCACTGCAAGGTTCTGGAGCAAGGCGCTGACATCGCGGTTCACTCGCTGACCAAGTTCATGGGCGGTCACGGCACCTCAATCGGCGGAATTGTTGTCGACTCAGGCAACTTCGACTGGGTTGCCCATTCAGACCGCTATCAGGGTCTTACTACCCCAGACCCGTCCTACCACGGTGTTGTCTGGGCGGATGCCCTCGGGCCAGCCGCGTACATCGGTCGCGTACGTACTGTGCTGCTTCGCAACACAGGTGCAGCGCTCTCCCCGTTCAATGCATTCCTGCTCCTGCAGGGCATTGAGACACTGCCACTCCGGATGGAGCGACACGCCAGCAATGCGATGAGCATCGCCAAGCACCTTGAGGCGCATGACAAGGTTGAATGGGTCTCTTACCCTGGCCTTGAAGGCTCCCAGTACAAGGCAGCTGCTGACAAGACGCTCACGGGCGGCTACGGCGCACTCGTAACCTTTGGTGTCAAGGGCGGCATGGAGGCCGGCAAGAAGTTCATCGAGTCACTCGAGCTCTTCAGCCACCTCGCCAACATTGGTGATGCCAAGTCACTTGCCATCCACAATGCCTCAACCACGCACTCGCAGCTCAGCGAGGAGGAGCTCGCGGCAGCCGGTGTAACACCGGACACCGTGCGCCTCTCAGTTGGCATCGAGCACGCAGACGACCTCATTGCCGACCTCGACCAGGCGCTCGCCAAGGCGGGCGTTTAGCAGGTCAGTTGACCACCGTTGACGGCCCTTTGGGCTTAGTCGAAACGCAGCGGGTTGTCCTCTTCGAGGAGGGCAGCCCGCTCGTTCTCGCTTCGGGGCGGGAGCTCGCACCCGTTGAGGTCGCCTTTGAGACCTATGGAACCTTGTCGCCTGAGCGCAACAATGTTGTCTTCCTCTGTCATGCGCTGACAGGTGACGCGCACGCTGCGGGCCACCACGGTGACTCCTCTGAGCGGGGCTGGTGGGACAACATCATCGGCCCGGGCCGGCCGGTTGACACCGACCGCTATTTCGTTGTCTGCCCGAACCTCCTCGGGGGCTGTCAGGGGACAACCGGGCCGGCATCCACCGACCCACGCACTGGCAAGCCCTACGGACTTCGGTTCCCCGCGATCACCGTCAAGGACCTTGTCGCCGTGCATCGGGCCCTACTGAGTCATCTTGGGATCGAACGGCCGATGGCTGTACTTGGTGGATCCTTGGGTGGCATGCAAGCCCTGCAGTGGGCGCTCGACTACCCGACAGAGGTTCCCGGCGCGGCAATGGTCTGCGCCACATCCCGGCTGACCGCCCAGAACATCGCGTTCAGTGCCGTAGCCCGGGAGGCGATCATGCGCGACCCTGACTTCAACGGCGGCGATTTTTACGATCAGGAGAAGGGTCCAGAGTTGGGCTTGGCACTTGCCCGCATGACCGCGCACATCACCTACCTCTCGGAGGAGGCAATGCGGCAGAAGTTTGGTCGGCGCCGCCAAGACCCATCGGCGCCCACGCCAGACCCGGACGCACCCGAGAGTGATTTCGAGGTGGACTTTGAGGTCGAGAGCTATCTACGGCATCAGGGCACGGCCTTCCTTGACCGTTTTGATGCCAACACCTACCTCTACTTCTCAAGAATGATGGATCGGTTTGACCCGTTCGCTGACAACCAGGTTTTCGAGCGGCTGAAGACGCTCGTCACAAGATTTCTACTGGTCTCATTCGACACTGACTGGCGCTTTGACTCAAGCCACTCGCGGGTTATTCAACGGCAGCTTGCTCGCGCCGGCGTTCCGGTCTCCTTCCGTGAGATCGAGTCCCCGTGGGGGCACGACTCGTTCCTGCTTGAGGTACCCGAGTACCACCGCACTGTGGACACCTTCCTCGACAGCCTCTGGCGGGAGCGCTAGGCCGTGACCCTGCGCCCTGACCTCCGCTTGGTTGCTGATTTGATCGGAGCGGACTCACGCGTGCTTGACCTTGGCTGCGGTGACGGTGCCCTCCTTGACGAACTGATCACTAACCGCTCATGTTCTGGCTGGGGTGTTGAGTTGAGTGATGACGGCTTCTACGGCTGCCTCGCCCGTGGGGTGCCTGTTGTGCAGGGCGACGTTGACCGTGGACTTGAAGATGTTGAGGACGATGAGGTGGATGTCGTCGTTCTGTCAGAGACAATTCAGGCCCTGCGTCGCCCCGAGCTTGCCCTACGCGAGATGCGCCGGGTTGCACAACGCGGGATCGTTTCACTGCCCAACTTCGGCCACTGGCGCTTGCGTCTGGAGCTGCTCACGCGGGGGAGGATGCCCACCAGTCCTGAGCTGCCAAACCAGTGGTATTCCACTCCGAACATCCACCTCTGCACACTGAGCGATTTTGAGGACCTTGTCGGGGAGAGCGGGCTGACGATCGTTGACCGGATCCCACTTGATGGCAGCCAGCGGCGAGCGTCAGGCTTGGCGGGCGCTAGGCCTAACCTCTTCGCCGCGGGCGCGGTCTATTCGCTCGAGCGCAACAGCGACATACTCAACCCGTAACCGCCTCTTGCTTGCCCGCGTTGCGGCGCTCCGGAACACGCGATGAGCAAACAGGGCAGATCCGGGGCCGCAGGCCTCTAAGCCTGGAACGGGCGACGTCATCCATGGACTGGTGCTCGAGGGGAATCACCCCACAGGTTGGGCACTCGGCGACTTCAAGGTCATCCGGATGCGGCACTAGATCGCAGTCAAGCTCGACAAGCCGGTCTGGCAGCCAGACACGGCCGCAGCCCGTAAGCCTCGCCCACTCGAGGATGGTTTCAACGGCATCTTCTGTCTGGGATCCCTCCGGAAGGAAACGGATGCTCAGCTCCTTCTCGCCTGAGGGACTGAAGTCCAGTTCGAGGTCGCACATGGTCGTGCCTGCTTCACGCAATGCTGCTGAGTAGGCGACGGTCATCCGGCCCATCAGGCTCAACGGCCGCTGAGTGATTGTCACCCGGCCGTTACGGATTACTGCCCGGCTTGTCTGTGTGTCGAATGGTTCCCTCATGCGTACTGAGGACGCTGCGTCTACCGCCAACCTGACACGGCGCTAATCTCGCAAGATGGTGGCAACCGAGTCAACAATGCTCCCGATCGGCACTCCAGCGCCGGACTTCTCGCTGCCTGACGCCAGCGGAGCAGTACACACCCTTGACTCGATCGCGACAGGTGCCGATGCGCTGGTGGTCGCGTTCATCTGCAACCACTGTCCGTACGTGAAGTTGATCGCCGACAAGTTCGCTGAGATTGGCAACGACCTTGTGGCGCGAAGCGTTGCCGTTGTCGCAATCAATTCCAATGACTACCAGGCCCACCCCGATGATTCACCTGAGGCGATGGCAACCGAGGCCGGCCTGCGCGGTTACGCCTTTCCCTACTTGGTGGATGAGAGCCAAGCGGTTGCGCGCGCGTATCGAGCTGCCTGCACCCCAGACTTCTTCGTCTTTGACCACAACAGCCAGCTCGCCTACCGCGGCCGCTTCGACTCAGCTAGGCCTGGCAATGGTGAGACTGTGACGGGAGCTGATCTGCTCGCAGCAGTTGAGGAGATCGCCGGCAGGGGCACGGTCCCAGCGCAGCAGCATCCGTCGATGGGTTGCAACATCAAGTGGAAGCCGGGAGCAGCCCCAAGCTGGTTTGCCTGATGCGCCCCGGCCGGGCAAAGCCGGGGGCCGGGTAAGGGTGAGATAGGGTGAGTAGATGCTTGATGACGGAAATGGTTCCAACGGATCCAACGGCCACGGTGTGACTCCTCTTCCACCTGACCAGGACGGCAACAAGTCCCTGACTGTCCATTGGGAGAACCTGATGTCATTCAGGTATTGGGGTGGAGCACTGGGATTCGGACTATTCCTGATGGTCATTGGAGCGTTCGCCGGACTAGGGACCGGCGCTATCCAAGCCTTCTTTATCTTTGGAGCAGCAGTGTCTCTGGTCGGCGGTCTTGTCGGACGTCGCTATTGGTGCCCCTACTGCCGCGGCATGGTCAAGGCCGGCGCCACAGTCTGCCGACACTGCGGCAGGGACTTCGAGATCTAAGCCACCGGGTACTAGCTCGGGGGTGACGGGACTATTTCGTCACCAACATTGATGATCCCGCCGCTGACAATCTCAGCGCGCAGACCACCACGCATCACGAGCGCTTTGAGAACACCGGGATGGGTGAGTGATTCGATGTAGTGACAGGGATGGCACAGCTCAGAGCCTCTGCACTGGACGGCGCCAATCATGAAGTCACGACCGACCAAGTCATTCAGGTCAATGCCCGTAACGACCAAATTTCTTCGCAGGAGGGGTTCCTCCACCGCTAGCCCCTCGGCGGCAAGGTGCTCGTAGGCCTCGCGTTCGATCAGGGTGATGTTGTCTCCTGAGTGCGGGCCTGGCTCATCAAGCAGGTAGCGGTCCCCAGCTAGGCCACGGCCGGTAATTGCCTCGACGGACTCAAGGATGGTGGGTTCGTCACCTGATTCCAGCGAGACCATCAGCACCTCTACCCGACCAGACATCAGCTTGGTTGGGTTAGAGCGGCGACGGCCTGTTCGCCCGCATGCCGACCGCTGGCGAGAGCGCCTTCGATTGATGAGGTGGCTTGGTGATCTCCTGCGACCCAAAGCCAAGGCTTGACGCGTAGGTCACGCTCGAGAGGATTGAGTGATCCAACCGGCTGGGTTGGGAGGGCTCGCTTGATTCGATCAACACGCAGCGTTCGCCAAGCGTTGACCTGCGGGCCATACCACTGGCCAAGTTGAGTACGGACCTGAAGGTCAAGTTTCTCGTCGTCGTCGTGCAGGTCCGGCTCGAGGATGGAGCAGGTCACCAGCGAACTACCGGTTGGGGCATAGCCGGGTGCCACAGCAGACATCACCTGAAGGTTGTTGACCGGCCCTGAGTTCTCACCGTCGAGCACCAAGATCGGCTCGCTGTGCGGCGCCCTTGACCCTGTGTCGAATGCGATCTGCCCGACACGGCTCCACTCAGGAGCTTCAAGACCGGCGACAAGCTTGGCCGCCCTCCGCCCGTCAGTGGCGACAACGACAGCGTCTGCGTTAAGCCAGCCTTGGCCCTTGACCTTGACCCGGCCCTTCTCAACGGCAGTCACCTTGGCGCCCAGCCTGACTGTTCCAATTGGCAAGGCCCCGAGCATCATCTGTGGCAGCCTCCTCATCCCGTCCCCAGGGACTGTTGCTACCCCACGGGAGAAGTGTTCAAGCAGAAATTCGAGGAATCGCGAGCTGGTCTGCAGGTGTGGGTCAAGGGTTATCCCTGCCAGGAACGGCCTCCAGAACGACTCCAGCATTGACTCGCTGACCCCAGCCACTTCAAGGGCTGTGAGGATCGTTGTGTCGCCGTCTTCGGGCGGCCCGCTGGCGGCGTTGCGTGCCTGCCTCAGGAGTCGCACCACGGCGATCAGATCACGCGGGCGAACCAGTCCACCACCGAGCATCTTCGGCGCGCTCGCCGGCTTGCGCAGTGGGTCTGCCAGGCGAAGAAATGAGCCACCGCGGCGGACCAGCGCACCAGGCTCAAACCGATAGAGGCCAAGTGCGTTCATGTCCACATGCCTGTGCACTTCGTCGTAGGAGTCGAGGATGACCTGGAAGCCATGGTCGATCAGGAATCCGTCGACCTCGTCGGTCCAGACGCGACCACCTGGCCTGTCGTTTGATTCCAAGACCGTGACCCGCGCCCCAGCTTCAACGACCGCCCTCGCGCAGGCGAGCCCTGCGAGGCCTGCTCCAATGACAACTACATGCTTGCCGGTTGTATTGCCCACGCCGTCAATCATGACGGGATGCGCCGGCCATAGTGAACTTGCATGCGCTCTATCGGGGGAGGTGGTGTCAATTGGCCCAAACTCCTGATGCGTTTGCTAACAATCACGGATAATGCTCGTCTGTATGCAGCGAATTTCCAAGTTTCTTGTGCTTTCAGTTTCGCTCTGTGCGCTGTTGGTGGTAGTGCCGTCTGCGAGCGCGGAGAGGGAGTTCTCCCAGCGGTTCGGCGAGTCAGCGCCGGGCAACATCACGATGGCGTCCAACACGCTGATGACCTGCAACTCCATTCTGGGTGGCGCGGGTTGTTTGGCATCAGCGGCAGACCGTTCACTCGGGACGACGGCGCTGCCAAGCCTCAACAACAACGGTTGGCTCGGCGCCCATGTGGATATCGACGGTGACCCATCAACGAGCAATTCGTCAAGGGCCAGGCTGACAATGCCCGCTGGTGCCAAGGTGCTTTGGGCCGGGCTCTACTGGGTTGCCAGCGCGCCGGTTGGCATGACAATCCTTCAGGCCAAGGCGGCGAAGTTCCAAGGGCCAGGAGAGAGCGGTTACACAGACATTCTGGCAACCGATTATGACGCGGCACCTTCGGCTTCCTACGGTTACAGCAGCTTCCTCGAGGTCACCGACAAAGTCCAGGAGCTCGGGTCCGGCACCTACACGCTTGGTGGGGTCCAGGCCCGGATTGGCGCTAGCAACGTTGGCGCCGGGTGGTCCCTAGTGGTCGCCTATCAGGCCGCAGGTGAGTCACTCCGCGACCTCGCGGTCTTCGACGGCAGCCGCACCATCGGCGGCACAAGCCTCGTATCCATTCCAATCAGCGGCTTCAAGACCCCGGCAACAGGCACCGTCAAGAGTGATGTTGGAATCGTCGCCTTTGAGGGTGATCGCGGCGTCAAGGGTGACTACGCCCAGGTAGACAACACGGTGCTGGCAGATGCTCTGACGCCAGCAACCAACTTCTTTAATTCGTGGATTTCCGACCGCGGCGTGGCCACCCCCGGCCGAGTCCCCAATCAGGGCAACCAGCTTGGCTTCGACGCCAAGATCGTCAAAGCAGACGGGGTCCTTGGTAGTGGCGCGACCTCAGCCGTGATTCGCGCCAAGACTGATGGCGAGGGATACCAGCCGATCGTTGCGACCTTCGCGACTGACCTCTACGCGCCGAATCTTGAGGTCACCAAGACAGTCAAGGATGTAAATGGCGGAGAGGTCCGCGTCGGTGACCAGCTGGAATACACGTTGACCGCAAAGAACACGGGTGGCGATGGTGCTGTCGCGACCAGAATTGTTGAGCGCTCAATGCCCGCCAATACTTCTTATGTGTCCGGCTCGATGACGGTCGATTCCTCAAGTCTTAGCGACTCAGTCAATGCGGACACTGGCGACGCTGATGGCGGTACAGGCCCCATGCAGGTCCGGCTTGGCGCTGGAGCAGACGGCGTCAGCGGAGGTTTGATCGCCCCAGGAGCGTCACACACCGTCAAGTTCAGAGTGCTGGTCACCAGCATTCCCGAGGGTGGTGGGATCATCAGCAACGTCGCAGCGATCAACTACGCAGCCCAGACCTTGGGAACGCCCGTTTCGGTTGACAGCCCTCGGGCTGACATCCGTGTGAATGTCCCGGATCTGAAAATCACAAAGTCGATCAGCTCTTCCGACTTCAGCAACGGATTGAGCGCCAGTTACAGGATTTCTGTCAAGAACGTTGGAACTGCGGCCACGTCGGGAACCACGACGGTCACGGATCAGCTCCCTGCTGGTTTCCTGGTGGGCCCAGTGGTGTCAGGGACGGGGTGGTCCTGCTCCACGAGCGGCTCAGGGCTCGTCACCTGCACCCGCTCAGACACTGTTGCCGCTGGTGCCTCCTACCCCAACATTGGGATCACAGTCCCCAGCCTTGATAAACCGGCCCACGCGGTGATTAGCAACACAGCGGCGGTCTCAACCCCACTCGATGGTGATCCGACCAATGACGAGTCCACCGTCTCAACTGT
>JBAXCW010000034.1:0-8125 GCA_037141275.1 Actinomycetes bacterium | reverse complement strand
CAGAAGGAAGTTGGAGATCCGTTGCTCCCCGCTTGTACGGATCAAAAGGTCGGGATCTCGGAGTCCCGATTGCCCAATCAGCTTGTTGAACTCCTTCTCCCCACCACCCTTGTACTTCCCGGCCGCACGAACGATCTCATCCCGACTTCCATAGTTAAACGCAACAAAGAGTTCGATTCGGTCGTTCTTTGCCGTTTCCGCCTCGGCCCAAGCCATCCGCTCAACCAACGATTTTGGAATCCGTCGGTCGGCTCGGTCCCCAACAAATCGCATCCGCACTCCCTCAGCGTTGAGCTCTGGGGTCTCGCTCTGGAGTCGCTCATCGAACATCTTCATCAGGCCACGGACCTCAGTGGCTGAACGGGACCAGTTCTCAGTTGAGAAGGAGTAAACGGTCAGCTGCTCAACGCCAAACTCAACGCAGTCGCGGAGTCGGGCCTTGACCGTATCGGCACCAGCCGCATGCCCCTCCACAACGGGCTGTCCTCGGTCCTGGGCCCAACGACCATTGCCGTCAGTGATGATCGCAACGGTTTTAGCCCGTCGCGGCTCAGGCGGACTCAAACTTCGAGAATCTCCGACTCCTTGCGAGCGAGAAGTTCATCGAGCTCGGCAATCTGGGCGTCGGTCTGCTTCTGAAGCGACTCCTCAGCACGATGCTCCTCATCAGAACCCGACTCTCCGGAATCCTTGAGGGCTTTCAGATCCTGCATTACGTCACGCCGGATATTCCGAATCGCAATCCGACCCTCTTCAGCGATTCCCTTAGCTATCTTTGCGAGCTCCTTGCGGCGCTCCTCAGTCAGCTCGGGGATTGAAAGACGGATTATGTTCCCATCGTTACCTGGTGTGATGCCGAGATCAGCGGCGACAATGGCCCGCTCGATATCGCCGAGGCTCGCAGCGTCGTATGGCATGACCGTCAACAGCCTTGCCTCAGGTGCGCTGACCGTAGCCATCTGCGTAAGCGGGGTCTGGGTCCCGTAGTAATCCACAACAACTCGGTCAAGGAGGGCTGGGGACGCACGTCCCGTGCGTACCGAGCCGAACTCCCCTCGGGTTGCTTCAACTGACTTGTGCATGCGCTCTTGAGCGTCTTTGAGAAGGTCGTCGATCATGTGCTTACCAGCGTACCTACCTGCTCGCCCGACACGACACGGCCGATGGCCCCGTCCTCGGACATATTGAACACCTGGATTGGAAGTCCGTTCTCGAGACACAGCGAAAGGGCGGTGGTATCCATCACCTGAAGTCGGCGCTCGATGGCCTCCATGTGCGTGATGTTTGGGATGAACTCAGCGTCGGGATCAACGGCGGGATCAGCGCTATACACACCCTCAACACCGTTCTTGGCCATCAGGACCACTTCAGCCCTGATCTCAGCCGCCCTCAGTGCTGCGGCCGTATCGGTCGTGAAGAACGGATTGCCTGTGCCTCCTGCGAAGACAACGATCCGTCCCTTCTCTAGGTGCCTCATCGCCCGGCGGCGAATGTACGGCTCCGCTACTTCACTGATCGTGATCGCTGACTGGACGCGCGTTGGAGCGCCTGCAGTCTCTAGAGCGTCCTGAAGCGCCAAGGCGTTGAGAACAGTGGCGAGCATCCCCATGTAGTCAGCTGTGGCGCGGTCCATTCCTTCAGCAGCTCCAGCCAGCCCGCGGTAAATGTTGCCGGCCCCAACAACAATGCCGACCTCTACCCCATCAGCGTGAACAGCAGCGATCTGTCGGGCAATGGACTGGACCCGCTTTGGATCCGTTCCATATTCCAAGTCGCCCATCAGAGACTCGCCTGACAGCTTCAGGAGGATACGCCGGTAGGGGCCGTTCTCCGCCATACTCTGGCTCAGCCTCCGACCGCAAATCTCGAGAAGCGTCGAATAACGACGTTCTCACCAGTTTTGGACGCTAGCTCTGCTCTAAGTTCTTCGATCGTGCGACCCTCAAAGCGGTCACCGTTGACATGGGGCTGCCTCAGCAGGACAACCTCATCAAGCCACTTTCCGATCCGACCCTCAGCGATCTTGGCGCGGATTTCCTCAGGCTTATCGGCGTCAAGCTCCTTCAGTACGCGAAGCTCAGCCTCACGCTCTTCCGCAGGAACTGAATCCTCGTCGACGTAGAGCGGCCCAACTGCGGCTACATGGATGGCAACATCGTTGGCGAACGAGACAAACTCCTCGTTGCGGGCTACAAAGTCGGTCTCACAGTCAACTTCGACCATCGCCCCAAGAGTGCCATTGAAGTGGATATAGCTGGCGACTACGCCTTGGCTAGCTTCCTTGTCTCCGCGCTTGGCAGCATTAGCAAGGCCCTTAACGCGCAGGCTCTCAACTGCGGCATCAATGTCACCGTTGGCCTCTTCCAAAGCCTTCTTGCAGTCGAGCATGCCTGCTCCGGTCCTCTCTCGGAGAGCCTTTACATCAGCGGCTTTGATGCTCACGCGGACTCCTCCTCGGCTTTTGGAGCCTCCTCCGCGGGAGCCTCAGCCTCCGCGGGAGCAGCAGCTTCGTCTGGAGCTGCGTCCGTTTCCGTCTCCTTCGCAGGCTCAGCATCGGCTTCAGGTGTTGCCTCAGCAGCGGGAGCCTCTGGCTCTGCTGCTGTTGCGGCCTCTGCTGCTGCGTTGGCTTCTGCCTGTTCAGCAACGCGCTCTGCAACTGCCTCGCGGACAGCAACCTCAGCCTCGGCTCTCGCCTGCTCAGCCTCTGCTGCTTCGATGACAACGGCCTGGGCCGCTGCCTTGGTGGCAGCTTCCTCTTCAACTGCGAGTCGACGTGCTGCCTCTTCGGCTTCACGCTTCTCACGGTTTTCCTTGTCGGCAAGGGCGCGAGCAGCTGCCTCAGCGCGAGCCTGCTCCTCCTCTGCCTTGAAGAGACCTCTCGACTGTGCGATGACATCGCTGATTGAGTTGGCGATCAGCTGGCACGAGCGCATGGCATCGTCGTTGCCCGGAATGACGAAGTCGACTCCGGTTGGGTCGCAGTTTGTGTCCACCAGTGCGATAACTGGGATGCGGAGGCGGTTTGCCTCCTTGACGGCGATCTCCTCAGTGTTGATGTCAAAGACGATGACTACGTCAGGAACTCGTGTCATGTGCTTGACGCCACCGAGGTTGTTTGTCAGCTTGACAAGGTCGGCTTCCGCTGACATCCGCTCCTTGGTTGGGAGCAATGCAAGCTGGCCCTCAGCTGAGTAGCGCTCAAGGTCATGCAGACGCTTGATCCGCCTTGAGATGGTCTGGAAGTTGGTCAGAAGTCCGCCGAGCCAACGGTGGTTGACATATGGCATGTCAGCGGCTTCCGCTGCCTCGCGAACGGCGTCACGGGCCTGCTTCTTCGTGCCTACAAACAGCACTGTTCCACCGCGACGGGCGGTCTCAGCGCAGAAGGCCTGGGCCTTCGCAAGAAGCGCCTCCGTCTGGAGCAAGTCAATGAGGTAAATGCCCTGCATCTCCCCGTGGATATAACGGCGCATGCGTGGGTCCCAGCGTTGAGTCTGGTGTCCGAAGTGAACTCCGGCTTCCAGCAATTCACGGATGCCAGTGGCGGCCATTTTTAGGTACTCCCTTTGTTAATTGTTTTTGATGCCGTCTGGTCCGTAACTGCGCCCCGCTTCAAAGCGGGGAGGGTCGCAGCCGATCCACCAAACGGGTTGAGTTCCGATTGACCAGCAATGTTAGGCGATCCGGCCTAATTCAGTCACTTGCTGAGCGGAACTTCACCCACACGGGCCCTCTCTAGGGCACTCGCAAGGTCCTCAGGCAGCTCGGATTCAAAGCCAAGTGGCTCCTCTGTAATCGGGTGTGCAAATGCGAGCGAGGCTGAGTGCAGGAACTGTCGCTCCAGTCCGAAGGCGTTTGGAACCCCATATTCGGGATCCCCCGCCACAGGAAGACCAATGACCTTCAGATGCGCGCGAATCTGGTGTGTTCGCCCAGTCTGGAGCGATACATCTAGAAGCGTGGCATAGGGAAACGCCTGATCGACTGTGAAGTGGGTTATTGCGTCTCTCGGAGTGTCTGTAGAAGTTGACATCCGTGTGCGTACTCTGCGGTCACGGCCAATCGCCGCATCGATGGTCCCCTCCCGCGTTTCCGGCGCCCCAACAACCAGTGCTTTGTAACCGCGCTTTACATCTCGGTCCTCAAGCATTTGCCGCAGCACACGGTGGGACTCCTCCTGCCGGGCAAGAATCATGAGCCCGCTGGTGTGCTGATCGAGCCGGTGGACTATCCCTGCGCGCTCCTCCTCCCCTCCTCCAATCTGATGAGCTAGAAGTTGGGCGAGCGTCCCAGTCTGATGCCCTGGCGCTGGGTGCACAACAAGGTTGGGTGGCTTCGAAACAACCATCAGCCATTCATCGATGTAGACAACCTCGATTGGGGGGCCTGCCTCACCCTTCAACGCAGGCTTCGCCGCCGGCGCAGTCAGGACGACGGTCTCTCCCTCCGAAACCGGCCACGACTTGGCCCGCAGCTCACCATCCACTAGCACGAGCCCTGAGTCAATCGCCCTTACGGCAGCAGTCCTCGAGCCGTAGTGCTCGGCCAGCCAAGCATCGAGCCGGAGGCCCGCTGCTTCTTCAGGAATCTTGAGGGTTCTTGTCTCGGCCATAAATTTCCGCGATTACAACCAGGGCCACGACCCCAACTGTGATGGCCATGTCCGCAATGTTGAACGCGGGCCAGTGTGGCAGCTTGATGAAATCCGTCACCGCGCCGGCTTGGAAGCGGTCCCAAAGATTGCCTAGTGCGCCACCCAACACGAGACCGGCCGGGATCCAAGCCAGCGAGGACGAGGTATGACGCCCGAACCAGATCAGCACGCCGGTCAATGCGGCAACGGTTAGGGCGGGGACAACCCATCCGGCCCCATCCATGAAGCCGAATGCCACCCCGTGGTTGGATACGCGAACGAGGTCGAGTGGACCGAGAAGATCCCTTCTTTCACCGACAATGATGTTTGAGCGCACAGCCGACTTGACGGCCTGGTCCAAGAGCAAGACGACAGAAGCAAGACCCAACGCTCGAAGCCACGCTCCTTGCTTTGGGGACACGGTCACCCCCGGACAAGCTGAACGAGAATACCGCCGCCCAGCTGGACCGCGAAGAGCGCTACCAACGGTGACAGGTCCACGGGGCCAAGTGGCGGAATGAAACGTCTGAGGAGAGACATGAATGGTCCAACCACGCCATCGAGAAACTTAAAGATGGGAGTCAGGCGCCCTGGGCTCATCCCGCTTGACAGGACCCAGGACTCAACAACCCAGCCGACAATCAGAATGCTGTAGACAAGGATGAGGGCCTCCATGAAGCCTGCCAGCTGCATCCGTACGGTGGCAAAAATGATCATCCAGAGGGCTCCAGAACTGCTTTGACTGCAGCCTTGAAGGAGTCCCGCAGGCCAGTGGCTTCTAACGCCGCCACCCCTCGCTCCGTCGACCCACCAGGGGAACAGACTTCACGCCTAAGCCTCTCCGCGTCTCCCTGCCGAACCTGGAGCAGTTCAGCGGTGCCTGAGAGCGTGTGCATCACAAGTTCCGTGGCAAGCGGCCGGTCTAGGCCATATTCCACACCCGCGTCAACGAACGCCTCAACAACGAAGGCCAAGAAGCCTGGCGCGTTGCTTGAGAGCGCCATTGCTCGCTCGATCAGATCCTCATCAAGGTCAACAACGTGACCCAATCGGCCAAAGAGCGCCCTGACTGGGTCTCCGTCGGGGCCGTTGCCGCTAGGCCAACAGAGAACACCCTTGCCAACTTCAACCGGCAGGTTTGGAAGAACTCGGTAAGCCGGCGTCCGCGTATATGCCGAGCGAATCTCGGCCAGGCTGACTGAGCCAAGTATTGAGATCACTGCCTTCGCGTTCCCATCAAGCTCAGCCGCTACCTGCTGTAACTGGGCTGGCTTGTGACACAGGACCACGAGGTCAACCTGCTGTGCGACTTCGAGGTTCGTGGCAAGAGCGCGGCCACCTGTCTCCACGGCGAGCGCCTCTGCCCGCTCAAGCACAGGATCTGAGACAACAACGGGCTCACCCCAGCCACGGGCAAGAGCCGCGGCCATGCTTCCGGCTCCGATCAGTCCAACCTGCATGGGTTCGCCAGAGCGTCCGACCCGAAGGCCGATCAACTCTGGTTGAAGAAGCCCTTCTCAATCATCTCAGCCCTCTGCTCGGCTGAGAACTCCACATTCTGAGGAGTGACAACGAAGACCTTGTCAGCGATCTTCTGCATTCCTCCGCCTAGTGCGTAGGTGAGACCGCTTGCGAAGTCGATGACCCTCATTGAGAGAGCCGGATCTGCGTCCTGAAGATTGATAATCACGGGAACACCATCTCGAAGCCGGTCCCCAACATCTTGAGCGTCGTTGAAGCTCTTAGGTGCGACGAAATGCACGCGCTGGTCCGAACGGCGCGACTCAACGGGCCTGAGAGGTGCTCTGCGCTCCCCCGTGTCATCGTCTCCGAAGATGTCGTCAATCTCATCACGGGAACGCCTGGCAGGGAACCGTGAGACCGAGCCTCTAGCCTCGCGTGACTCAGATCTAGGGGCCTCTGAACCGTCCCAGCCGTCAACGTCATGTTCCTCGGCGAGACCGAAGTAGACAAGCGTTCTGTGGAATGTGTCTTTCATAGCCATTTTGGGTCTTTCGCGCTCTTTCCGTTAGATCCTGCCAAGCAATGATGCCAGTTAGGGGGGCGGTTCACCGGGGGCAGAGCTATCAGCGGCAGAGCGAGGCCCCGATCCTGACCAGGTTTGCCCCCTCAGAGACGGCAACCTCATAGTCCTGGCTGGTACCCATCGAAAGCTTGGCGAGACCGTGTTGCGATGCAAGCTCCCGCAACTGAGAAAACCATTGTCGACTCTCCTCCGGGTCCTGAGTGAAAGGAGGCATGGTCATCAGGCCAACAACTGAGCAGCCAGGGGACTCGATAAACCTTGGAAGCTGGTCAGGTGAAATGCCGCCTTTGCTCTCCTCTCCAGAGAGATTGAGCTGGACCAGAACCTCCTGGTCGCCCGCCTCAGCCGACTCCAGTTTCTTCAGAGCACTCTCGGTAGCGATCGAGTGGATCAGCCTGACGTGGCCAACCAGAGAGGGCGCCTTGCGGCTCTGCAGATCACCGATAAAGTCCCACGTGAAGAGGTCACCCCACTCCGCCTGCTTTTGGGTCAGGTCACCGAGTCGGTTTTCACCCGCGATTCGTACCCCGCCTTCATGTAGGTCACCCATCAGAGCGCAAGGGACGTACTTCGTGGCTGCGACAATCTCGATGGTGTCTGGGTCCGTGCCCGCTGGCACGGCGGCGGCGATCCGCTCGCGAATCTCATCGAGATTTGCCCTAACCCGTTGGGGATCAACAGTTTCTACTAGTTCAACCATGCGACAACTCCCTGCCTTCCGGATGTTCCATTCTGGCGACGGTACGAGAAGAAGCGGTCGGCGCCAGAACAGATAGTGCACTCATCAATCACTGCGACAGTAGCCACACCGCGAGCTTCCAAGCGTCCAGATGCGACCCCCCGCAGGTCGAGATGCCCGGCACCTGACCCTGAGTCAGCTCCGCACGCTTCGAGCACCTCACGGGACACCTCGTAGCAGCATGGACCAGCACAGGGACCAAGGGCCGCGACAATGTCTCCTTCGCCGGACCGGCGTCTAAGAGCGTCAACCGCACTCTCCAAAACCCCAGCCGCAAGTCCTCTCCAGCCGACATGGACCGCAACGACTATCCCTGTGGCAGCTAGGACGACTGGAAGGCAATCTGCCGCAACAGTTACAGCCGCGACACCGATGTCAGCTACGAGCACCGCGTCCGCATCGACCGCATCCTGAGGGCCATGCCATTCAGCGACAGCGGTGCCGTGGACCTGATTGATTGACGCAATCTCAAACCCCTGAACGCCATGAGCCTTAAGGATCTCGGCAATGTGCCTTCCGCGGCCAGGATTCGTAGTGGCCAGGTCGAGACTGCTTCCAGCGTCTCGAGTCTGCGCGAGCGTAAAGACTGCGGTGCTGCCGCCAAGGTCGATCGCCCACCCAGTGTCAAGCTCCCTTACTTCTGCCATCCAGCATCCCTCGCGGCCGAGGTGGCCGCCTCAAGTACATCCGCCTCGCTGGCATGCTC
>JBAXCW010000033.1:0-8215 GCA_037141275.1 Actinomycetes bacterium | reverse complement strand
GTGGCGGATTCCCAACCTGACCGGCCAGGAGGCTGCCAAAGAAAGGCACTAGGCCGCTTACGAAGGTCCCCAACAGTGGCAAGATTCCGCCGGCCACAGCCAGTACGGCAACCCTGTTAGCAAAGCCCTTTTCTGTTGCGACTGTTTCCGCTGCGCTCATTGAAGTCGAACCTTACCCGCCGAGCAGCTACCCTGAGGATTCATGGACGGCTCAGAAGGATTCGAATTCCCATTTGGCGACTCAGATGAGTTCCGCAAGCAGCTCGGCGACATGTTCGGGCAGATGCAGGGCGCTCAGTCGCTCGCTTGGGCCGACAACGCCATTCAGCTCGCAGTGACCCTCACGACTGCCGCGATCAACCGCGTCAACATTCAGGGCACCACAAGCGAGCAGGCTGAGCAGATCCGCTCGGTTATGGCCACTGTCTTCCCTGAAGCGGTCGCGCTTGTGCGCGAAGCGCGCCAGGGCCTTCAGTAACCCTCAGCCCTGGGCCAATCGTCAGGAATTGCCAGCCTCTTTGGCTGCTGCTCGGTGTTCCTGTCCAGCGCGGCGGACTTCGCCAAAGGACCTGAACCCAAAGATGAAAACGAGCGCGCCAAGGCCGAGCAGGAAGCAGAAGATTGAGATGGCCACCTGCTGACCAACTGAGTAGGCGGCAATGACGCTTGTGCCCGCCGCGCCTGCGAAGACCTTGACTATTAGCGCCTGTTGAACGCCTGCGCCTCCGGGTGTGAACGGCACGGCGGTGGCCACCGCTGCGCACGCGAGCATCAGGAGGACATTGTGAACATTGGCCCCAATGCCGAAGGCCTCGAGCATGAACCAGAACGAGCCTGCCTTGGCAAACCATGCGGCCAACTGAACAAGCCAGACCTCGGTGAAGTAGCGGCGTCTGTCAAAGAGAATGCTGATGCCTTGCCTGACCCGCTGCCAGAAGGCCTTCACCCTCACCGACAGCACCGCGAAGATGAACAGGAGCAGCACGGCGGCTGCCGTGATTAGGAACAGGGTTCGGCTTGGGTTCTGGGCCAGCCACGCGATATCAGCGGAGTCCAACGTCGCGAAGTCGGGGAAGCTTGGGAACACGCCGAATGTTGAGGCGTAGGCAAGGACTGGGATCGCGATCGTGAAGTCAAAGATTCCCTCCACAAGGAAGCTTGACGCGACCGCTGGGTAACTGGACCCCTCAATTGAGCTGTGGACGAGGAAGAGCTTGACGATGTCGCCACCGCGCGCTGGAACGATGTTGTTGAACCCGAACGCCGCCACATACGCCCCCCAGATCCGCCTCCATTGGAACTCCTCACCGGGGTAGGCGGCGCGCAACGTGTTGAAGTAAGCGCGTGACCTGATTGTCAGATTGAGGGCAAACAGAGCGAGCGCGATCACAAGCGGTAGCGGCTTGACGGAGGCCAAGTCACCAAAGAAATGGCCCAGTGAGTTCCAGAATGAGGTGGCAATCACGTAATGCACTGCACAGCAGGGTACGCTGCCCCCTCGGATGTCTGAAACTCCCACATCAGGATTCAGGTCAAGACTGTTCGCTGCGCTCTACGACCGAGTGCTCGCCCCGAGCGAGGAAGCAGGCCTTGCTGAACGCCGCCGAGAGCTTCTGGCACAGGCAAATGGGCGGGTTTTGGAGCTCGGCGCTGGGACGGGAATTAACGTCCCCTATTACACGGATGCCGCTGAATCGATTGTCATGACCGAGCCGGATTGCAACATGCTCAAACGTCTGAGGCGCAAGATTGCGGCTTCACCCCAGGGTCGGTTCATTGAAGTGGGTTCGGCCGATGCTGGCAACCTCCCATTCCCTGACGCAAGCTTTGACACCGTGGTGTCGACTCTGGTCCTTTGCACAGTGGGGGACCCTGAGCGGACACTCGAGGAGGTGCACCGGGTCCTTAAGCCGGGCGGTCGACTGCTGTTCATGGAGCATGTTCTGGGCAAGGGTTCGACGGCACGGAGGCAGCACTTGGTCGCTCGGCCTTGGGCTGCAGTGGCCTGTGGGTGTCGCTGTGACCGGCCGACTCACGACACCATCTCAGCATCATCCTTGGAGCTTCAGGAGCTTGAGCATGGCCGCATGCCGAAGGCAACAAAGTTCCTGTCGCCGCTGATTCAGGGCCGTGCGATCAGGCCCAAGGCTTAGGGTTACGGGCATGTCAAGCATTCGCGCACGCATCACGCCGGAGGTCCACCGCTTCCAGCTTCCACTTGCGGTGACGGCCACAGCAATCATCTTCTCCATTGCTGCCCCCTCCAACGGGGCCTACCGGATGACGGGAATCTTTTTGACTGCCGCCGCTGTGCTCCTGACCTTGCACGCAGCAGATGTTGTTGCCTCACGGCGCCACGCCGTAGCGGCCATCCTGCTCGTCGGAACAGTGATGGCGAGCGTAGGCACCGTCGCCGAGAGCGCACACTGGGTTCGCGGTATTGGCGAGCTGATAATTGGGATTCCGATCATCTGGGCCTCCATCCGCACAGTGATTTGGATCGCGGAGCGAGAGGTAATCACCGGGCAGGCTGTTATTGGCGGTGTACTCGTCTATCTGCTGATTGGCCTGCTCTTCGGGCAGATCTACGGTTCGGTCGCTGATCTTGCGCCGGGAAACCTCTTCTGCGAACAGGGCGATGGAACCCAGTCCGACCGCGTCTACTTCTCATTCAGCACGATCACCACGACAGGGTTTGGTGATTTCGTCCCATGCTCCTCGAGCACTCATGCAATCGCCATCAGTGAGGCGGTCTTCGGGCAGGTCTACCTTGTGACGATCATCGCGCTCCTCGTGGGCAATATGGGCCGCCGCCGCGCCCGCCCCGGGGACGACGAAACTCCGCGCGCCGACGCTTAGGGACAGCCAGTTCGTCTTGGCGGACGCTTGTAGCCCCGCCCGCCGGCTTGGTAAGAAACCTACGAAGGTAAGATCCGCAGCAGTATGAGTCCACGGAGCCTTAGCCACACGAAGCGCCTCTGCACCGGCGCGCTTGCGCTCATGGCAGCCAGTTGCGTTCTGGCAACACCCGCAAGCGCCGTGGCGAGCGTGAGTGGAGACATCGCCTACACCGACGACGGTGCTGCTGTCACGATCCGGGGCTGCTCCGCTGACCCCTGCGCGGCCACGCTAACCATCCCATCGAGCATCGGTGGGCATCCGGTCACCAAGATCGCCAACTACGCCTTCAGCGGCTCTGCCAGCTTGACCAGCGTTAACTTTGAGCCCGACAGTGCCTTGACAACCATTGGCGACTCGGCATTCCACAACTGCACCAGCCTGATCAGCATCACAATCCCCAGCTCGGTCACGCGGATTGGCTATGTCGCGTTCTGGGGTGCCGATGCACTCGCAACCGTGACCTTCCTAGGAAACGCGCCGGTGGTTGGAGGCTCCGCTTTCGCAGGGGTTGACCCAAACGCCACCGCCCACCGCACCGTCAACTTGACCGGCTACGGAAGCGCTGGGGATGACTTCCATGGCCTTACGGTGACTGACCCGCCCAACAACATCACCGCCGCGAAGGCCACGAACAAGATCGCCAAGGCATTGGTCACCTTCACTACCGCGGTAACGGTTCCTGGCGAAGGCAAGCTCAGCCAGACAATCACCAGTAAGACTGGCCGCAAGACAACCACTTGGTGCACTGCCAAGGCCACGACGACAACCGCTCACGCTTACACCTTGACTTGCAAGATCACCAAGGCAGGACGCGCCGCCTTACGCAAAACAGCCATGAAGTTAACTCTCACCACCAGCTTCACCCCAACCGGTGGAACCAAGGCAACAAAGACACAAGTCGTGAAGCTCGCTCGTACTCGCTAGGCCGCTTGGGCTCAGCGACGCTGCGGCTGGAGTCAGTTGGCTTCGTGCCTGAGTTCGCGCAGCTTGCGGCCAGCGAGGATGTCAGCGCTGGCCATCGCAACCCAAACAATTAGGGCTGCGCCAATGTAGGTCTCGATGCCGTGGATCTTCATACCGCCGACGATTGCGTTGACGATCAGGAGGGCGACAACGGTTGACGCCAGGGCCAGCAGGCCAGCAAGTGCGACCGACGGCTGCCTGACAAGGGTCCGCAAGGCGATGACCTGGACCACGAAGTGCACCCCGAAGAAGATCAGCGTGGCCTCCACGAGGGCTGTGATGCCGAGCGAGAGGTCGGAGAGCAAGATTGAAGCGAGGAGAAGGCCGGCTGCGATGCCAGCGAGCGAGCTTCCAAGGCGTATTCCCCAACGGGTCAACATGGCTCGGAGCGTAACGGCAACCCCGGCCGCATTGGGTCAGGCAGGAATAAGAACTTCGCCACCACGAGAGGGTGAGGAGGTGATGAAACGGCTGACTGCGTGCTCCTCGTCGCCAACTGGCTCAACATGGGCGCTGCGGGCCACAGCCCTCAAGACGACATCCATCTCCGCCATTGCGAACGAGAGGCCGATGCACCTGCGCGTACCGCCGCCGAATGGAATCCATGTGTAAGTGCCGGGCTTGGTGTCCAGCCAGCGTTCTGGCTTGAAGGCCTCAGCGTCGGGATAGATGTCTTCCCGCATATGAACGAGCTTGATGCATGGGGTGACAATGTCGCCTGGAACGAAGTTGTAGCCAGCGATCTCGATTGGCTCGTGCACTGCCCGGACCACAAAGTCCAGGACGGGCCTAAGGCGGAGTGCCTCCTTGGCAACCGCATCGGACCACTCGGTCGCGTCTGTGTGCGATTCAGCCTCAAGACGGGCCAACCCGGCCGGATCCCTGCTTAAGCGCTCGAAAGCCCACGAGAGGGCCGTGGAGGTCGTCTCGTGGCCAGCCACGATCAGGGTGACGAGTTCGTCACGGACTTCAGCGTCGCTCATCGGGTTCCCCTCCTCATCGCGGGCAAGGAGCATCATCGAGAGGATGTCGTCGCGCTCGTCAAGGTCGGTTGCCGTCCGGCGCTCGGCGATCAGCGAATAGAGGCCTTGGTCAAGTGGTTGAAGGACGGACCTGAACATCCACTTCACGACCGGATGCTTCGGCCCGAGCATCCCGGTGGTGATGAGCCTCCGCGGAACCATTAGCCACTCGAGGAGGTCCTCGACAGCCTTGGAGAGTGTGTCGTGCTGAACGCCCGTGGCCGCGGTGCCCAATACCACTTCCATGATCACCTCAAGCGCAATCGACTGCATCCGAGGCCGCAGCGCAAACGGAGTTCCGCGTGGCATCAGCGCTACCTGCTGCTCGGCGACGCGCTCCATGGCAGCCTTCTGGAGTGCGAGCTTCTCCCCATGGAACGAGGGAAGGAGCATCCGCCGCTGACGCATGTGCTCGGCCCCATCCAGCAGCAGGAGTGAATGCTGCCCCAGTGGTGGCCCGAGGATCTCGTTGCCACTACCAGCGCGGAGGGCACTTGTGGGAGCCGTGAAGACTTGTTTAACCGCATCAGGGTGGGCGACGATGGTCCAGGGCCGCTTCTGGAAGTGAATGCCAAATACATCCCCGTGCTCCTTCTGGAGATCAGTCAGGAAGCCCGGGGTGCGGCGGGCGAAGTGCCAAGTCTGGACGGGGCGGGGCTGTTTTGCCTTCGGCGGCGTGGGCGACGTCACTTGGTGAAGTGTCCCACGCCGCGGCAAGCGGCGGCGTCAGACCCGAGGGCCCTATGCAAGCTCAGCGAGAGCCTTGAGCACCAGTTCATCGTGGGTCTTGGGTGAGACCTTGGGGATGACATGCGCAATCTTCCCGGCAGCGTCGATAACGAATGTGGCGCGTTGGACACCCATGTACCGCTTGCCGTACATCGACTTCTCCACCCAAACGCCGTACTTCTCACAGACAGCATGGTCCTCGTCCCCGAGGAGCGTGAAGCCGAGGCTGTGCTTGACATCGAACGTGGCGATCTTGGCTGGCTTGTCTGGTGACACGCCAATGACCGTCGCCCCAGCCTTGCGGTACTCGGCCTCGTTGTCACGGATGCCGCACGCCTGGGTGGTGCAGCCGGGCGTGTCTGCCTTGGGGTAGAAGTAGAGAACGACTGGGCTGCCCTTAAGCGACGAGAGCTTGACGGGTTCGTCAGCTTGGTTGGGAAGGGTGAAATCTGGGGCTTTGGTTCCTACTTCGAGCATCTGTGTCTCCTGTTGTTGTTAGGGCGGGCAATGCCTGTCTAGACAGTCTTAACGAAATCTTTGCTTCGAAACACCCTCGATTCGTCTGGAGAGCGCAACTCTTTCGCTCGGTTTGTGTGTTTGTTAATCAGAGATTGATAAACGAGCGGGAAGGTACAACCATGAAAAACATCCTCCTCATCGCAGACGAAACCACGGGCAGCACAGACCACCTCCTCGTAGAGGAAGCGGCAGCACTTCATCCGGATCAGGTCACCGTTGTGATCCCGGGCGAGAACGCTGGCTGGGAGTCCGACTCAAGCGTCGAGGGCACTCGCCGCCGTGACCGACTCGCCTACCTGCTCGCAAAGATTGCTGACCGAACTGGGGCCGCTGTTATGGGCACGGTTGCTCCACCGGCTAGAGCGGACAACGGCCACTTCGCGGCCATCGTCGCCTCACCCGTCGCACTGACTGTCTGACCACAAACAACAAAGGGCCACGCCGCGCTCTCAGCGCGGCGTGAGCGTTGGGTCCTGCTCAGCTCCCCACACTTCAACGTTGTCAGCCCGCTCAACGCGGCGGCGAGGCTTGAGGTCAAGGAACAGCTCAAGGCCAGCATCAGCAAAGATCCCGCGAACTTGACTCTGCTTGTCGGAATCAAGCCGGTCGAACTCAGCCTGAATGTTCTGCAGGTGGAGCACCCGGTATGGAATTGAGTGTGTTGTGACCTCGTGCCCACGCCAGATCCATGTGACCTTTCCAAGCGCACGGCGGGTGGCCTTGCCGGCAATGATGTCGCCCTCGCTCACATCAGGAGAGTCAGCGAGGTAAGTGTCAATGAAGGCAACGGTGGCAGCAATGTCCTCGACCATCTCGCGGCCGACATAGGCAAGTAGGTCCAGCAGAGTCTGCGGAAGAGCATCCTCAGAGAACAGATCGGATGGGACCTCTCCGTACTGGCCGGTGCCAGCGATCGGCACCAGCATGCGCTCAACCCAGCTCCAGACCGGCCAGGCGTCGCGCTTCATGATCATCGACGGATACGGGTCACGTGAGAGATGGGCGTAGAGCGGTGCCATCAGGGCGTAGTCAGCGAGGGTTGGCCGCCCGCCCAGCAGGTAAGGGGTCCGCTCCAAGTGGGCTGACAGAAGGCTGAGGAACTCTGAGTACGAGCGTTCAACCTCAGGAATGGTCTCCTCGTTGACACCAAAGTCCACAGTTAGCTCGCGCATTCTGTTGCCCGCGAATTCGGCTACCTGCGCTCTGGCTTCCTTGTCACCACCGGCGCCGAAGTCCTCACCAAAGTCCCAGCTGGTCGCCTCAAACGCATTCGATGCGCCCGGTAGAACCAAACCCCGGCCGAAGTCCTCCAGAACAAATGGCATGTTGTGCTCGTCGAAGTTCCAACGGAAGTGCAGGGCCGGACGCATCAAGCCCTCACTGCCAAGCATGTCGAGCATTCTCGCGATCACAGCGATAACACCGCTAGGCGGAAACGCCGAGCGCTCCTGCGGAACTGATGCGTCGAGGTGGGCGATGATGTCCTCGGTGTCCTGAATGAGATCACCGTCAGCCGTTTGCAGCACGGGGATGATCCAACGACCGATCGCCGGCGTTACCTCCGTCGCATAACGAGGGTCGCCCGGCGGTCGTTCAGTGAAGTCAATGCCCTGCTTGAGAAGGTAGGAACGCGCTTTGCTGGAGTACAGCGAGGAACGCATCGCGTAGAGGACAGGTTTGCCCATCTACGCGGATGCCCCAACTCTTCCGCTGATCACGGTAGGAGCGAGTAAACGTTCTTCAAGTTGTCCTGCACGAGCTGCATCGTGCCTGGGGCAACAACGGTGACCTTTTTGGTCGCCTTGTAAGCCTTGAACTTCCAGCCCGTGGGCAGGACGAGCAGTGGATGGGCGCCGGCTGCGAGCGTGTTGATCTTGCTCGCTGTGACCTGCGTGCTGACCTGAGTCGTCCAAGACTGCATGATGAACTTCTTGCCTGCTGGGGAGGTAAGGACCCTCAGGTATGTGCCCTTGTGCCAGACCCAAGTGCTTGTGCGCATGACCTGAAACTCGGTGAATGCTGGTGGCTGAGAGCGCCCAGCGAAGTGCAGAACCGCGGCGTGCTGCAGGCCGAGGTTTCCG
>JBAXCW010000032.1:0-8338 GCA_037141275.1 Actinomycetes bacterium | reverse complement strand
TGGAGCGGCGACTTGGCAGCGAACTGGATTGCGAGCATCGCACTGGTTACAGGTGGCCCAACCAAGAGGTCGGCGCCAACACCAGTCACCACGGGTGGAACGTCTCCCGGGCTGGTCCCACCATCGTCCGTCTTGTGGGCAACACGGGGAATATGGAATGAGGTCTGGCTACCTTGCAGGAAGCCAGGACTGGAAGGCTCAATCGCAAGGCGATGCTGGGCTGCGCCCGCGGGCACGGCCAAGCTGGCTGTGGCTACCAAGGCTGCCACCAGCAGCCCCGCGAACCTTGAAAGTGTCGTCTTTACAGCGATAACGGTCTAAAGGCTACCGGGCTGGTGGGCCACTTGTGGAAGATGCAGCACTGATGGCCTTTACGGCCCATGAACGCAGGGAATCAGGTCAATTGCCCATAAAACGGGCATCACGGCGTTCAGCGAAGGCTGCAACACCCTCACGGAAGTCACCAGATGAGAAACATGCTCGCCTGAGAGCAAGGAGTTCCTCTTCAATCTTGGGGTCCAATTCGCCAGCAGCTGACTCAAGCTCACGCAGAATCCGCTTGTTGCCACTAATGGAGAGTGGTGCATTGTTGGCCAACTCAACGGCCATCGCATAAGCCTGGTCGGCAACAGTCCCCTCAGGGCAGATCTCATTGATCAAGCCCCAGTGAAGTGCTGTCTGGGCGTCAATCCTGCGACCTAGGAGGAACAGCTCCCTAGTCCTCGGCACGCCGACAGCGTCAATGAAGCGTCGCAGTCCAGTGTGTGAGTAGACAAGACCAAGCTTGGCTGGGGGCATTCCGAACTTCGCACTGGGTTCCGCGATCCTCAGATCACAAGCGAGAGCTATCTCCAACCCGCCACCAATCGCATGGCCACTGATCGCAGCGACAATTGGAATCTCACAACGGTCAAGGCCTTCCAATGCTGACGCGAACGGATGGGCAATCAACTTCTCGGCTTCCTCAGCAAAGACAGCCTCGGGAATGTCACCAATGTCATAGCCAGCGGAGAAGATCGGACCCTCCCCAGTGAGGATCAAGCAGCGCGCATCAATATCTACAAGGTCATTGGCAAGCGAGTCAAGGATTGGATGATCGAGCGCATTGCGCTTGCCCGGATTGCTGATCGTCAGCCTTACAACCCCATGATCGAGGTCTTCGCGGGTTACCTGACCAGCCAAGATCAGTCCAGCACTACAAGGATTTCGCCCTCAGAGACCGACTGGCCTTCTGCGCAGCGCACTTCAGCGACAGTGCCGCCGTCCTCTGCTTCAACGGGCATTTCCATCTTCATGGATTCAAGAATCACGACTGTGTCGCCTTCTTCGACCGTGTCGCCAACCTTGACCTCGATCTTCCAGACAGTTCCGGTGATGTGGGCCTCTACGTCAGACACAGTGTCCTCCCGATTAAGTGTTTGAGAGAAGCAAGATCACTCCCCTGTCCTGTTCGCGAAGGTAGCGCCCGGCGCGGCGGCGGTAGGCTCCAATGCACTTTGCTGCTGGGAATCGATCAAGGCACAACCGGCTCGACCTGTCTTGTCTTCGGACTCGATGGTGAAGTCCTCGGGCGTGCTTACAGGGAGTTCAGCCAGAGCTTCCCCAAGCCCGGTTGGGTTGAACACGATGCGGCCGAGATCCTCCAAGTAACCCTTGCGGTTGCCAATGAGGCGCTCACCGACGCTGCTGTTCCAGCGGGCGGCCTCACCGCAGTTGGAATCACCAACCAGCGCGAGACAACCGTTGTGTGGGATCCAACCACGGGCGAGCCACTTGCCCCAGCGATTGTCTGGCAAGACCGGCGCACCGCCCAGCGTTGCGACCAACTCAAAGCTGAAGGACGAGAGCCACTGATCCGCGAACGGACCGGCCTAGTCTTGGACTCGTACTTCACAGCAACCAAGTTGGAATGGATGCTCGCCAATATTGACGGTCTCCGCGAGAAGGCAGAAGCAGGAACCGCGATAGCGGGAACGATCGACACATGGCTGATCTGGAACCTCACCGGCGAACACGCAACCGACCCATCTAACGCCTCACGCACACTCCTGTACGACATTCGCACGGGCCAGTGGGATGAGGAGCTCCTCGACCTGTTTGGCATACCCGCGGCAATGCTCCCCAAGGTCGTCCCGAGCGTCGGTGTGATTGGGGACGTAAAGCCAGGCTTACTCGGCTCTCACACAGCACCTGTTGCCGGAGTGCTCGCCGACCAGCAAGCAGCCCTCTTTGGTCAAGCGTGCTTCACCCCAGGGGAAACGAAAGCCACTTATGGAACTGGATCTTTCATCCTGATGAACGCGGGCCGGACCGCCCCCGCCCCAGTGGACGGACTGCTGTCCACGGTTGCTTGGGGCATTGGTGATCGCCTCGACTACGCCCTTGAGGGCAGCATCTTCGTCGCCGGATCAGCCGTCCAATGGCTCAGGGACGGCCTGGGGCTGATCAGCTCTGCCGCGGAAACCGAAGCCCTCGCAAAGTCCGTTGACTCAACAGACGGAGTGCACTTCGTCCCAGCCCTAACCGGCCTTGGTTCACCTTGGTGGGATCCCAACGCAAGGGGAACAATCACTGGGCTCACGCGCGGCACTACCAAGGCCCATCTGGTCCGGGCAACACTTGAAGGGATCGCATTCCAAGTTGCCGACGCAGTCTCAGCATTGGCGGGTTCTGCAGGCCACGAGCTGACTGAACTGCGAGCTGATGGTGGCGCCACAGACAATGATTGGCTGATGGCATTCCAAGCGGACTTGCTTGGTGTCCCGGTGACGGTCCCGGAGGTGTCAGAGACCACAGCGCTCGGCGCAGCATTGGCGGCTGGTATCGGCGTTGGCGCGCTGACGCTGAGCGATGCAAGCCAAGGGCGACGCGTACGAATCACTCACGAGCCGCGCATTGGTGCCGACCAACGCAGCGAGCTCACAGCCGGCTGGCACCAGGCCCTAGCCAGCGCCCGGCTTGGGACTTCTTGAATATCGGGCTTCAAGCCACCCTCCGTCAAGGGTAATCTGAGGGAATGTCCGGTTCACGTGAGGAATCCCCCAAAGCGATCAAGGCGCAGGTCTACCGCGATGAACGCCCCGCAGAGGCTTTCGCCAGCTACCACGAGCGGTCACGCAACAAGAAGCCAAACTTCGTCTACGAAGTCGTCCGAATAGTCACGAGTCTGCTCGGCTGGATCGTCTATCGGGCCAAGTCCATTAGCCCCGACAAGGTCCCGGACGGGCCAGTGATCCTCGCCCCAAACCACTTCTCCAACCTCGATCACTTCTTCGCGGGCATGGCAATGCGCAGGCATGTGAGGTTCATGGCCAAGAGCCAACTCTTCAAGCCACCAATGAGCTGGATCTACACGCACGGCGGTGTCTTCCCAGTGCGCCGTGGCGTGGGCGACGAAGAGGTCTTTATCACCGCCAAGAAGATCCTTGCCGACGGCGGTTGCGTACTGATGTACTGCGAGGGCGGCCGGTCACGCACGGGTGGCATCAGCGACACGGCCAAGCACGGAATCGGACGGCTCTCGCTTGAAACTGGCGTGCCAATCGTGCCAATCGCAATCCACGGCTCCTCCAATGTCCGCCACTGGCGCAGACTGGTGCTCCCCAAGGTCACGGTCCGTTATGGCGATGCCATCCGCTGGGCCAAGCGAGCTGACTCCACCAGAGAAGACCAGCAAGCAGTCGCCGACCAGATTCTGGGCCGGATCAAGTCGCTTTACACCGAACTTGACGCCAAAGGCCGCCGTGAGGTTGCCCAAGCTGACCGCGCCAAGCGGCAACCGGCCAGTCGCAACGAACAGCCAGCCTCCAGCTAGCGCGCCCTAAGCCTGCTCGCTGCCGTACACGGCATCTAGCTTGGCCCACGCATCGCCATCATGCCCAGGGACGAGGAGGGCATTCGGGGTAAGGGCGCGGTAGCCACGCAACTCCTTTAGAGAACGCTCAAACCGATGCCGGTCATCAAACAGCAATGGCCTCGCGTCGCCCTCAAGCGTTGCCTCGGTGGCAGCTGCGTCCGCCACAACAAGCAGCTCACCGTGATCCAATCGCAATAGCACCGACTGGTGCCCGGCGGAATGACCGGGGGTGGAGATCAGCCGCACAGATCCATCACCAAACAGGTCCACTGTGCGCGAGAAGCCAGCGAAGTGCTCGGCGTCATCGCTGAAGTAGTCCACTGATCGCCAGTCAACGGCAAGGTCAAACTGGTTGGTCTCGTAGCCGTTCAGCCAAGAGCGCTTGGCATGAGCGGCCTCCCACTCAAGGGCGTCACAGACAAAGGTTGCGTTGGCAAAGTCTTGGCAGCCAGACGCATGGTCGTTGTGGAGGTGGGTCATGACCACGAGGTTGAGGGAGTCTGGGCTGATGCCGCGCGAGTCAAGCCGTTCGGCAGCGGATTGGCCTGGGTTCATCTCAATCCGGTAGAAGCGGCCTACCTTGCCGAGGTTGCCGCCACCCGGTTGCGCGCACGAGCGGTGCAGGCCTGTGTCGATCAGAAAATGCCCTGCTGTTGGGTGAGTAACTAGGTATGCGGGGACTGGGCAGTTTGGCCAGTCTGGCTTGGCCCCGCGGATCATCTTCAGCCAAAGCCCCAGCTGCCCCAGACGCCCGGTTGGAGCGTCGAAGAATCCTGGTGGAACGGCAAGCTCAGCTGTAAGCAGTGGCCGGACTGTGACCGACGCTCCCTCGCTACCGCCCGGCAGGGGGAGGCTCAGCGGTTTGATGTCAATGGGATCCATCGGTTCGAACGGTACTCCCAGCACTCCCGGTCAAATAGGCTGACCTGATGGAGCCCAGCCAAGCAGCACTGCGTCCAGACCTTCTAGCCAACCGGGTGGTGCTTTTAGCCGGTCCCGTGGCACCGTTAACGGACACGCTTGGCGCCACGGTCGAGCGCTGGGCGGACCCAGTGTCCTTGGACGACACGCAGGCTGAGGCTGAAGCTGACGGCATCGTGGCCCGCCATGGCCGCCTCGACGCTGCGGTGGCTGACCTTGGATCAGTCTTTGAGTCTGGCGCTAACGGCGGGATGGCGTCTGCGTTGGACACGGCTTGGCGAGTTGCTCGGGCTGCTGCCACCAGCGCGATGATCGGCAACGGCGGCGGCACAATCGTCCTGCTGGCTCCATCGGCCGATCTTGGGCAAGACGCGCGCGCAGCGGCTAGTGGCCTCGCAAACATGGCCAAGTCACTTGGGACTGAGTGGGCCCGGTTTGACATCCGTGTAGTGGCAATCTGCCCAAAGGACTCTGTCGCACCGGGCCTTGCTGACTTGATCGCGTGGCTCTGTTCCGGCTCAGGGACTTACGCCACCGGCTGCTGCTTTGAGCCGGGTGCCATATAGGGTGACCGTTCCGCTCAGCGTCACCGCCACCGGCTGACACAACAAACACAAGGGAGTTGCAAGTGATTGAAGTCACCCGCAGTGATGACGTCTTCGTGCTTCGGATGGTTGCGGAAGAGAACCGCTTCAACCCGACAATGCTGGGCGCCTTCAAGACAGCGCTCGATGAGGTCGAGGCCTCGGAAGGCCCAGCAGCGGTTGTCCTGACGGGCGAAGGCAAGTTCTTCTGCAATGGACTGGACCTTGACTGGATGATGGCCGCCGAGGAAGGCGGAGCGTCCCAGGTTGTCAACGGCCTTCAGGACCTCTATTCCCGACTCGTCACCTTCCCCACGGCTGTCATCGCAGGTGTCAACGGTCATGCGTTTGCTGGCGGAGGCATGCTCGCTTTGGCCTGTGACCAACGGGTCATGCGCAACGACCGCGGTTTCTTCTGTCTACCAGAGGTAGACATCAACATTCCCTTCACCAAGGGCATGGCGAGTCTCGTTCAGGCCAAGCTTGGACCAGCAGCTGCCTACGACACGATGCTCACAGGGCGTCGCTTCGGCGCTGATGATGCGGTTGCGGCGGGCATTGCTGACATTGCCGTCGCCGAGGATCAGGTCTTGCCCGAGGCGATCCAGCGCGCACAAGCCCTTGCCGGTAAAACACGCTCCACGGTTGGTGCGATCAAGCACGTGATGTACGCAGAGGTCGTCGCAGGCCTGGCTGAGACGGTCGCTTTCTAGTACCCAGCTGGCGCGGGCGAAGGGCACCGCACATAGGATGCGGTGCGGATGGCCCGCGAGCTGACGAATACCCCGGGGGCTGACCAGCCTGAGCTTAAGGCGATTGGTGGTGCTCGGCCGGACTCCTTCCCGCTCCTTGACGCGGCGAGAGGCCTGTCAGCACTCTCTGTGTTCTGCTTCCACGGCTGGCTGATTTTGAGGTATTCGGACATGGAGACGTGGACAAGCCGTGTGGGCGAGAGCCCCATGCGCGGCTTCACATCTGTGATGGGCGCGCTCGGCCCGCAGGCTGTCGCGGTGTTCTTTGTTCTGTCGGGCTTCCTGCTTTACAGACCGTTCCTAGCCGCACGGATCGCCGGAGCTGATTCCCCAAGGCTTGGGAAGTACACGCTCAGACGGGCTGCGAGAATAATCCCCGCTTACTGGCTCGCGCTCGTCATCCTTGGTCTGCTTGGCCGGGGGACCGGTGTGTTCACCCTGCACGGTGTCCGCGACTACTTCCTCTTCGGGCAGATCTACTCCGGCAAGGGCTCCACCTGGGGGAATCCGGTTGAGCCCGCCTGGACTATTTGCGTTGAGGTCAGCTACTACCTCTTCCTGCCGTTCTGGGCGCTCCTGACCGCTCGCGTGACGCGGGGGAGGGCGAATCCCATTCGGACTGAGGTTCTGCTGACCGGCGCACTGATCCTCGCGAGCATCGGTTGGAAGGCCTGGGCTGTTAAGCACACGACAATTCATGAGGCCCACCAGCCGCTCCTTGTCACGCTGCCCGCAACGTTGGACATGTTCGGCGCAGGCTTTCTACTCGCCCTGCTGAGCGTAGCTAGTCCGCGTACTGGCGTAGAGCGAACGGTCGGCCGCCTGTTGAGTAGGCCAGGGGTCTGCGTGGGGCTTGCGGTCGCGCTGTACGCGGTTGTCTGCTTGGTCACGGCACCGGATGGTCCGCTGTCGCCGACCTGGCCTGTGATTGCTCTGACTAGCGCGGTTCTGAAGGTGCCAATCGCCGCGCTGCTTATCGTCCCCGGCGTGGTTCTGATGCGCGGCGGCGGGTCACTGCGCGCGGTGTACAGACTGAGGCCGATTGCCTGGGTGGGCGTTGTGTCCTACGGGTTTTACATCTGGCACATCGCACTCTTGCGCTGGCTGAACGAGTGGATCGGGAGGGGCACTCTGCCACTGCTTGAGCTCCCATTGGTGATAGCCGCGGTGATGGTCGCGGCGCTTTCGATTGCTGCGCTGAGCTGGTACTTGGTCGAGCGGCCAATCTTGCGACTGGCCCACACTTACAAGGGTGCTAAGCCTTCAAAGACCAAGGTTTCCGTGTAACTCGGTGTGCCCAGGTGAGGATGTAGCGCTCGACTAGGTACCAGCTTGCGGACGCGAACGCCAGGATCACGACAAGGGCGAGGCCGGACACGGGCAGGAAGGTCGGAAGGCTCGGAACCTGGAACAGGCCGTTGTTATTAAGCCGGTCAAGTACGGGTACCTGCCAGAGGTAAAGGCCGTAGGAGACGAGCCCAATCCACGTCATTGACCTTGTCGCGAGGAAGCGCCTTGGCAGGCCGCCGGCGGTTGGTCTGACCACAACAGGGAGGATCAGCGCCAGTGCAACCGGGATCTTCATGTAGCCAATCACCAGCACGCGCCAACGCCACAACTCCAACGGGCTATGGGATTTGACTGAAAGCCAGCTCATCAGGATGTAGAGCCCTGCTGCCAGTAGCCAGATCGTTCCTGTTCGGCGGGCGAGCAGGTTGGCAACCGACCGCAACTGGGGTGGCCTGGTCACGCTCAACACGGCCAGGCCCATCCCCACGGCGAAGACGTCAAGGCTTGCGGGCAGCACAATCGTCAGCGGCTGCATTTCACCGTGGACAGTTGAGTAGCGCACGGCCATCAGCTTCCAGAGGACGCCAAAGGTAAACAGGCCGGTCAGTAGAAGCAGTTCGGTCCGTAGAACGTTCTTGGCCAGTGAGCAGAGCTTGGTGACCCCGAAGGCCCAAATGGGCAGGAAGATGTAGAACGAGGCCTCAACTGCGAGGGACCATGTGCCAGCGGGTGCCGCACCGAACCAGAGGCCGTGCATTGTGTAGATCTGCCCGAGCAGGAATGTGTCCCTGACACTCGCAAGGCTAGCCAAGTTGAGTGTCCCATCTGCGGCACCAACGACGAGCAGAACCAGCCAGTATGCGGGGAGGAGCCTCGCCGCGCGACGCATTGCGTAGCCGCTGACCTTTGGTGATGGGGCTTCTGTGTAGCGCGCG
>JBAXCW010000031.1:0-8348 GCA_037141275.1 Actinomycetes bacterium | reverse complement strand
GCACAAGATCAGTGAACTGCTTGAACCCCTGCCGGGTCAGGCCGACTCCACCGGGGTGTGCTTCGTGCACAAAGATCGTCGGGGCTCCCGTCTGTGGATGCAGATTGGTGGAGAGGCCACCAAGGTCCCATCGGTCACACATCGCGATCAGAGGCAAGACAGCAATCTGCGCGTGCTCGGCAGCGTGGAGCGCGCCGAGAAGTGACTCCTCATCAAGGTCAGCGAGTAGCTCATCGGGGACCTCAAACCAAATTGAGCGCGTGGCAAACTCGACCGGTTGCATGTCGAGCGGCGTCCAGTCGATCATTTCGTGGTCCTTCATCCGCTTGCGCTGAAAGCCGGTCACCCGCTCTGTGACGACAACATCCCCGTACTTCAGCTCGACCCCATTCACGGTCCTCGAGTCAAGACCGGTCTCAATCCAAGTGTTCGTCTCCCGCTTAGCCTGGGTGTACCAATCACCCTCAAAGGGCCGGAGCACAGCCGTTCCTGCCTCCATGTCAAGCATGTCCACCTCGTATGACTTGCCGAGGTGAAGGTAGATCGCACCCGGGTGAATTGTTGACGCTGCGCGAGAAGCCTCAAGCGTGCCAATGACCTCACCACTTCCAGCGTCAGCAAGCGCGATTGACTTGGGGGAAGCTGACCTGAGTGATACCTCACCGGCTGGGTAGGTTTCGGGCCTAGCAAGGCCGTAACGCCCGCCCCTGACTTTCAGCATGCCAGCGCTGACGAGAGCGTCGCAGCGCTGTTTGAGGTCGGGTGTGAAGTACTCCTCATCCTCAGGTCCGATCGGACGCTCGAAAGCCGCGCATAGAAGATGCTCGCCAAGGATCTCATCGCTTGCTGGGTCAAGTACAGCTGACTCGACGGCCCGCTCCAGCAGCGCTTGCGGGTGGCGGCAGAAGAACTGGTCGAGGGCGTCGTCGCCGGCAATGTAGACAGCTAGGCCCTTGCCGCGGCGCCCTGCCCGTCCCCACATTTGCTTGAGCGAGGCAACCGTCCCGGGGTAGCCGACGCAGATCGCGGCGTCAAGATGGCCGATGTCGATTCCCAGCTCTAGGGCATTGGTTGAAACGACTCCAACAAGTTCTCCGCTCTGAAGCTTTGCCTCAAGATCCCGGCGCTGCTGTGGCGTATAGCCAGCGCGGTAGGGCGCAATTGCACGGGCCAGGTCCCGGTCACCCGATGCCTCCAGCCGGTCGGTGGCCATTCGCTGAATTAGCTCCACAGCGCGGCGTGAGCGGATGAAGCAGATCGTCCTAGTCCCGGCTCGAATCAGATCACAGAAAAGGTCTGCCGCCTCGCCCAATGCGCTCGCCCTAGTCCCAAGGTCCTCGTCAATGATCGGCGGATTCCAGAGGACAACATCGCGGCCATCCGAGGGCGCACCGTCGGAATCAACAACTGTGAAATCAGAAATGCCGGTCAGCGTCTCGGCTAAGTCTCCCGGGTTGGCGATCGTTGCACTCGCAAGAATGAACCTTGGACTGGTCCCCCGAGCGCCAGCCAGTCGCCGCAATCGCCGCAGGACGTTGCCAACGTGTGACCCAAAGACTCCGCGGTAGACGTGCGCCTCATCAACAACAACGGCGGCCAGATTGCCAAGGAAGTTGGCCCACTGCTCATGCCGGGGAAGGATCCCCACGTGAAGCATGTCCGGGTTCGTTAGGAGCAGATTAGAATTGCGGCGAATTGCGCCGCGCTCAGACCGCGGAGTGTCCCCGTCGTAGATCGCGACTCTTAGCGCCTTGCCAAAGCCCATCTCATTCAGCGCGCGCGCCTGGTCCTGTGCCAAGGCCTTAGTCGGGTAGATGTAGAGCGCTCTAGCCTTTGGGTCACGCAGGAGCGTGTCTAGGACTGGAAGGTTGAAACCAAGCGACTTGCCTGAAGCAGTTCCGGTGCTGAGGATCACAGGCCCGTGGGCCGAGGCTTCCCAAGCTTCCAGCTGGTGGATGTACAGCTCCTCAAGCCCAAGATCGATCAGAACCTCGCGCAGCTTGGGGTGCATGTCCTCGGGGAGCGGCCCCCGATAGGCCTTCTGTGGCAGCACCTGAGTGCGGCTTACGACCACGTCGTCCTTCTCTGCCGTGGAGATAATCCGCTCCCAACCTTGTGCTGACGCCTTTGCCATGAGCGCCATCGTAGGCGGCCCGAGCAACTTGGCACTCGTCCTCCCCGCTGTTTGGGGCCTGCTTGCGGCAGACTCTCACTCCTAATGCGCTGTGTCTACCTTGACCTCGACGGAACTCTGCTCGGAAGCAACGCCTCGCTGTTCCATGATGGAGAAGGCAACATCAGCACTTGGGGAGTCAAGGCGATCGAAGCCTCCCACCGCGCTGACCTTGAGATCGTGTTGATCTCTGGGCGCAGGGAAGCGCAAGTCCGCGAGGACACGCGCCTTGTTGGTGGGAAGGCCTACGCCTTCGAGTCCGGGTCGTGCCTAGTCACCGACGGCGAGCGGGACTGGCTCACTGGCGACTGGCAGGCAGGCGATCTGACCATTCATGAACAGATCGAGAACTCGGGTGCGGGGCGTCTCTTGCTGGAGCATTACGCGGGAAGACTGGAACACCACGAGCCGTGGCACACAGGGCGCGAGGTGTCGCACCTCTACCGCGGAGTCGTGGACGCTGATGAAGCTAACGCCCTTCTGGCTGAGCACGGGCACGGCTCGCTGAGGCTCTGTGACAACGGATCAGTCCACCATGCGAGTCCCGTGCTTGCCGGGATTGAGCACCCGCGGGCATACCACCTTGTTCCCAAGGGAGCGACCAAGCGCGGTGCTGTTGCCCGCCACCGTCAAATTCGCGGCTATGCGCCAGAGGACTGCATTTCAGTTGGTGACGGCCGCGAGGACCTAGAGATCGCTCCGGAGGTTGGAGCAATGTGGCTTGTTGCCAATGCCATCACTGCTGATCCAGCCATCGCCGACCGGGCAGGCCAAATGCCCAACGTGCGGATTGCCGCTGAGTCCAACGGCGCCGGCGTCTACGAGGCGATCGTCACAACCCTCGCTGAGGGCGCCTGACCCGCTAGATCAGGTCGGCCAGCGCACGGCCAGCAGCACGGAGCTGCTTCAGGTCACCGGCTTCAATTACCACCTGCAGGTCAATGATCCGCTCCTCGACTGGGTCGAGCGCGTTCACCCCGCAGACCGCAGCGCATGGAACGCCCGCTTGGCGCGCACGAGTGGCTGCCTCACCCGGTGCCTTGCCGAGCAGGGTTGAGGAATCCATCCGCCCCTCCCCGACTATCACTGCCCTGCTCGCTCGCATGCGGGCATCAAAGTTGACTCGGTCCATCACAAACTGTGCGCCGGCGACAAGCTCAGCTCCGCATTCACTCCACAGAGCACCACCGATCCCACCGGCGGCCCCCGTGTAGTTGATTCCAGTTGGGTCCTTGCGCATGCCCTTGGCCTGCTGGACCATCTCCTTGGTTAGCCTCGCCACCGCCGCAGGGTCAGCGCCCTTCTGTGGGCCAAAGACCTTGGCTGCCTCCTCCCATGGGGATCGCGCGTCGCATAGCACCGTGATCTTGGGGCCTGCGCGGCGGGCACCAGTGAGGGTTCTCCCTGCCTGGGCAAGTACGGCAAGCAGCCCCCGCCCTCCGTCAACGGTCGCGCTTCCACCCAGTCCAACTAGGACCTCCTCCACGCCTTCCTCCAGCGCAGCGAGGATCAGCTCGCCTGCTCCGGCTGAGCTGACCGCCTCCGGGTTGCGCTCGGCCTCGGTCAGCAGAACCAAACCAACGGCCTCTGCCGTCTCAACAACCGCAGTCTTGCCGTCCTCGATCAGCGCGTAGCGGGCTGTAACTGGCCGGCCCAATGGGTCTCCAACCTGAACCTGGCGCAGCTCGGTGCTCGGATCACTGGCGGTGAGTGCCTCAAGCGTTCCTTCGCCGCCGTCAGCTAGTGGGCAAGCATCTGCCGCGCGGCCACCGTCCTGGAAGCCAGCACAGAGAGCCTTTGCGACCTCAACAGCGTGGAGAGTTCCCTTGAACGAGTCCGGGGCAACCAGCACTGGCGGCTGGCGGAGCTCGTTACCCGTAGGCGACATGGCCGTCTAGTCGACGCGAGGCGCCGCGTTGCCGCCACGCAAGACCCGGAGCACGCGGTCGCCAAACTTTGGCGAGATTCCGTGGGCAATCCTGAGCAACCTGACCAGTGGCGGGTGGAAGACCTCGCGCTTATTGCCCTCGATGCCCTTGATGATTGCCGCGCTCATTTCCGCTGCTGGGACCGCATCCTTGGGCCGGTACCAGTCTGGGAGTCGATCCTGCTCATGCGCGTGGAGATCTGTCTTGATCTCCCCTGGGTAAACAGTGGTCAGGTCAACGCCGGTTCCGCTCAGCTCATGCCGCAAGGCCTCAGCAAACATTCTGTCCGCTGCCTTGGTCGCGCCATAGACAGCAGCCCATGGAAACGACCGCAAGCCAGCACCGGAGGAGACGACGACAACGTGTCCTTGTGCGCGTCCCAGCATGTGTTCAAGCCCAGCGCGGACAGTGTAGATGGTCCCAAGCACGTTGATGCGGACCATCTCCTCCGCGTGCTCGAGCGGAACATCCATGAAGGGGCCGTAGTGGGCGATGCCAGCATTGGCAATCAGGATGTCTAGGCCGCCGGCCTGACTTATGAATGATGTGACCGCAGCCTGAACCGCGTCACGGTCACCAATGTCACACGGGAGAGCGAAGTGGTTGCCCGGAAGTTCCTCCGCAAGTGCCGCAAGCTCTTCACGGCCTCGGGCAACGAGGCCAACGGTTGCGCCCCGTGCAGCAAAGTCAACGGCCAGCGCACGGCCGATCCCACGCGAGGCACCGGTTACAAGTACACGGGTGCCGGGCAGGATCTCCATAACTGCGCGTCAGCCCACTCCCAGCTCACGCGCGGCCCGAGCAAGGCGGGTAACGCCCTCCTCGATCTCCGCCACATTGGCAGCAGAGTAAGCAAGGCGGATGTATTCCTCCCCACCCTCATCCATGAAGTCAGCCCCAGGAACAATCGCGACACCCTGATTCGCGGCCACCTTGGCGAGCTCGACTCCGTCAGCGCCGGGAAGCCTAAGCCAGAGGAAGTACCCGCCCTTTGGAACAACAAACTCAGCGGTGGGCAGTTCCCGCCGGAGCGAATCAACAAGCGTCGCCACCCGCTCCCCGAGCGCCTTGCTGACACTGGCTACCGAGCGGTCGAAGGCGCCGGACAGGATGAACTCGTTGACAAGCCCCTGAGCAACCATGCCCGGGGCAATGTAGGTACCTGTCGCAAGGTTGCGGATCGGCCCGATCAGGCTGGTTGGACCGGCAAGCCAACCAACACGCACGCCTGGGCAAACAGTCTTAGTGAATGAGGATGCGTGAATCACAACGCCGCCCTCACCCGGCATGTCACGGTCAATATCAAGCATTGTCGGAAGTGGTTCACCCTCGAAGCGCACATCGCGATACGGGTCATCCTCAAACAGGACAAAGCCATGCCCTCGGGCAAGCTCGACAAGACGGGTACGGCGGTCCAGCGGCAGGGTGCAACCAGCTGGGTTATGGAAGTTGGGAATGACATGCACTAGGGCTGGCTTAACACCGCTGGCGATCAGGTCTTCAAGTTGCTCGACGATGATCCCCTGGGAATCAAGGTCCACGGTGTGAATGTGTGCCCCGCGGCGCTTGAGGCCCAACAAAGTCCGGTCATAGGTTGGACGCTCCACTACAACTGGCGTGCCTGAGGAGACAATCGAATCAAACAGAAACGCGCCGGCCTGCATTGACCCGTTGGTGATCAGGATTTCGTCGGTGGAAACACCGTGGCGATTGGCAAGCCACTCACGCAGTGGGAGGTAGCCAACTGAGGTGCCGTAAGCTGTGACGCCAGCCGGGTCAGCATCGAACGCGGCAACGGCGGCAGCCTTGAGTCCCTCGACATCAACAATGTCCAGTGACGGTGCCCCGCGTGCGAATGAGATTTGGTCAGCGGCCATAGGACGCAGACTAGGCGAAAACGAAAGCCGGTTAGGCGCCGAGAATCTCGGCGGCGATGTCCGCGACTGCGGTCGGCGTGCGACCAACCTGCACGCCACAGGCCTCAAGCGCTTCAGCCTTGGCTGCAGCAGTGCCCTTTGAGCCCGAAACAATCGCCCCGGCGTGACCCATCTGCTTGCCGGGAGGTGCGGTGAAGCCAGCTATGTAACCAATCACTGGCTTGGTGACGTGGTCACGGATGTACTCGGCGGCCTGCTCTTCAGCATCGCCACCAATCTCGCCGCTCATCACGATCAGCTCAGTCTGTGGGTCGTTCTCAAACAGTTCGATGATGTCGATGAAGTTCGAGCCCGGCACAGGGTCGCCGCCAATGCCAACGATTGAAGAGTTACCAAAGCCGCGCTGGGCCAGCTCGTTACCGATTTGGTAGGTCAGCGTGCCGGAGCGGGATACAACGCCAACCTGGCCTTCGCGGAAGAACGAGGCGGGAATGATGCCAACGTTTGCCTTCCCTGGGGAAAGGATGCCCGGGCAGTTAGGGCCGATCAGGCGGCTGCGACCGTTGGCCTTGATGTGGTTGTAGACGCGGAGCTCGTCGTGAGCTGGGATGCCCTCGGTGATCGCAATGATCAGCTCAATGCCAGCGTCCTCTGCTTCAAGAATGGAGTCAGCAGCAAAACGCGGCGGAACGAAGATCATTGCCGTGTTGGCGCCGGTCTCCTCAACTGCCTTGTGGAGCGTGTCAAAGACTGGAATGCCCTCAACGTTCTGACCACCCTTGCCGGGGGTCACACCGGCAACGACGTTGGTGCCGTAAGCCTGGTTGTTGAGAGTGTGGAAGGTGCCTTCGCGCCCGGTGATTCCCGAGACGACCAGCTTTGTGTCTGTTCCTACAAGAACGCTCATCCGGCCAGCTCCACAACCTTCTCGGCGGCCTCGAGCATCGTCGCGACCGTATGGACATTTGGCAGGTCGGCCTCGGCGAGAAGCTCGCGGCCGGCAACATCGTTTGTGCCATCAAGGCGAACAACAAACGGAACGGTTGGGTTGATTGTCGCGAACGCTTCAATCAGACCCTTGGCGACTTCATCGCAGCGGGTGATCCCACCGAAGATGTTGAAGAGGACTGCGGTGACCTTGGAATCGGAGAGGATCACTTCGACTGCGGAGGTAATGGCCTCAGCCTTGCTTCCTCCTCCAGCGTCAAGGAAGTTGGCCGGCGCTCCGCCAGCTTGGGCGACAACGTCGAGGGTGCTCATTACGAGGCCAGCGCCATTGCCGAGAATGCCAATGTTGCCGTCGAGCTTGACGTAGGTGAGTCCGCGTTCCTTCGCCATCTTCTCCTGCGGATCCTCTGCTGAAGGGTCTGTCAGCTCAGCGTTCTCTGGATGGCGGTAAAGAGCGTTGCCGTCGAGGGTCACCTTGGCGTCAAGGGCCTTGATCTCGCGGTCGTTGGTGATGATCAACGGGTTGACCTCAATGAGGAGTGCCTCCTCCTCAAGGTACGTCTCATAGAGCTTGGCGAGCATGTCGCCGATCGGACGGATCACATCGGCATCAACGCCAGCGTCGAACGCAAGGCGGCGGCCGTGGAAGTCCTGGAAACCAAGAAGGGGATCAACGTGAAGGTGTGCGATGGCGTCGGGGTCCTCGTCCGCAACAGCCTCAATGTCCATGCCGCCCTTGGTTGAGAGCATCACCAGCGAAGACTTTGCTGAACGGTCAAACACGATCGAGGCGTAGTACTCGGAGGCAATGTCGGACGCCTCTTCGATCCAGACCTCATGGACTGTGAGGCCCTTGATGTCCATGCCAAGAATGTTGCCTGCGTGCTCCTCAACTTCTGCGCGGTTGGCAGCCACCTGGATGCCACCAAGCTTGCCTCGACCACCGATCTGAACCTGTGCCTTGACAACACACGGGTACCCGATCTCTTCTGCAACAACAAGAGCCTCGTCGACCGTGGTGGCCGGCTTGCCCGACGGCACGGGAACCCCGTGACGGGCTAGGAGCTGCTTGCCTTGATATTCGAGAAGATCCATAGGGGGCGGGCCGAATGAACGGCGCTGGGTGACTCTATACGAGCCTTACTGGTGTTTGCGTTGAGGCCCAATTCGTGCTCGGATCCGGCTTGTGGTCCAACTTGCGGCATACTGGCCGTCGCGATGGCAATTCCAAAGAAACCAACCTGGGTGACGCTTGACGTCTACGGAACACTGATCGACTGGGAAACCGGCGTGATGAAAGCACTTGACGAAGTGTCAGAAGGAAACGTCAAGTTTGACAAGGCTGAAGTGATGCGCCAGTTCAAGGAAATCCAGCACAAGATCGAGTCCGGCTCGTACGAGCTCTACGCCGAAGTACTGCGC
>JBAXCW010000030.1:0-8351 GCA_037141275.1 Actinomycetes bacterium | reverse complement strand
GCCGCAGGGCCATTGGTGCGGTCGTCGTACCACGCTGATGAGCATGTCGCGCAGGAACGCCCGGGTACCGGGCCGCTTGCCACAGCTACCTGAGACCACCCATGATCCCTGTCCGAGACAACATTGGTGAGCGTGGTGCATCCCCGGCCGCACTAGCGATTTGCGCGTTGGTCTTGCTGGCAGGCATCTTCCTGCCGGATGGGAACATCTGGGTCGCCCTGATGGCTGGTTTCGGTGCTTGGATCTTCGCGCCGACGCCAGTCCGGGAACTGGGTGCTATCCCGGTGTTGCTGATCGCTACGGCTGGAGGACTGATCGCATGGTGGGTGGCCCAGGATGCGAACTCCACGGTTGGCATTTGGGCGCCGCTTGCCTCAACTGGCGCGATTGCCCTTGTGCACCTTCTCAAGCACCCCCGGGCTCAGGTGATCGGCCTGGTGCCCATCCCCTACCGAACAAGCCTCACAGAGGCCCCATCGGTCGTGGTAATCATCATCTGGGCCGCAGCTGCGGTAATACTTGCCCTGGTGGTCCAAACGCGATGAGACTTCTTGTTGGACTGACCGCTCTGCTGGCCTCGTTTGCTGTTGCCGCACTCACCGCCTACGAGGTCAAGTCAGCTGGCGGCGCTGACATCCTCACAGTCGCTTCAGTCTGCGTCGTGGTCCTGCTGGCGTTAGCCGGCATCGGAGCCCTGCGGAGCGAACGGTGAGGCTGCGGACGCTCTTCGGTCTAGGTGCCGTACTGGCCATCGTTGGCGGCTGCATTGCAGTATTCGGGGCTGAGGCGCTTGACCCCGGCAGCAACCACACTGCTTCGGCCGCAGCACAGCAACGGGGGACCGTTCGCGCGGCTCCAGCCGCAGCAACAGTGACTTGGGGCGTCACCAAGGCCCCTGTCAAGCACCGCGTCCACCCTCGATTCCCCGTGGTCCCACAGGCAGGAATCCTGATTGACCTCAACACTGGCGAGGTGATGTGGACGAGCAGGGCTGACAAGCGCCGTCCGATCGCGAGTCTGACGAAACTGATGACTGCCCTTGTTGTGGCCCAACGCCCGCGGCTGGACAAGACGGTCACGATCAGCTCCAACGCCTCCAATATGAGTGGCTCCGTCGTTGGTGGTCTTGGCATCGGGAGCCATGTCAAGGTCAGGGATCTCCTCAAAGGCATGCTGATCGTGTCTGGAAATGACGCCGCGACAGCGCTCGCTGAAGGAGTCGGGCACCGAAAAGGCCGGTTTGTCGGTGCCATGAACCACACGGCAGCCGCAATGCACCTGAAGTGCACGCACTACGTCAGCCCGGTCGGGCTTGCTGAAGGCGATCGCTCCTGCGCAAGAGACCTGGCCTTCGAGGCCCGTGCCGTGCTTGCCAACAAGGACCTCCGCGCGATCGTCAGAACCGTCTGGACGCGGATCCCAACCGGATACGGCAGAACAAGGGGTCTCTATAACCGCAATCCCCTGATGCGCTCCCATTACCTTGGGATCACCGGGATCAAAACAGGCCACACAGCCCCCGCCGGCCAGTGCCTAGTTGCTAGCGCCAAGAGGGGGAATCGGAGGCTGCTTGGCGTGATCCTCGCCGCCGATGAAAACGGGCGGGCGATGGCCAGCCTGCTTGACGCGGGTTTTGCTGCGCTCCGGCACTGAACAGACTCGCCTCCGGCTCCGTACCTCTTGTTGGAAGCTGCCGAAGGCAACTATGCCAACGGGCAGGCCGCACAGACCCTCAGCGTGGCGTTACCTTTCATCAACCGTCAACTAGACAGAGGATCGAGAACAGTGGATCTGAACGACACACCAGAACAAGCTGAATACCGGACAAAGGTCCGGACTTGGCTTGAAGCCCATAAGGCAGATGCCCCAGGCCTTGAAGGCCCCCAGCCCGGCCACGAGGAGGCTTTCGTCACCGTTCGCCGCGCATGGCAGCGTGAGATGGCCGAGGGTGGCTTTGCAGGCGTCACATGGCCAGCCGAATTTGGCGGGCAGGGACTTGGTCCGCTTGACCAGGTCATCGTCGGCCAGGAGTTTCAGGCGGCTGGTGTTCCAGGGATCCTCGATGTGATCGGCATTGGCATGCTCGGGCCGACAATCATCGCCCACGGCACTGATGAGCAGAAGCAGCGTTATCTCGCGCCAATGCTCCATGCTGATGAGGTCTGGTGCCAGCTCTTTTCGGAGCCAGCCGCAGGTTCCGACCTTGCCGGGATTCAGACCCGCGCAGTCGTCCAAGAGGACGGCAGCTGGAAGCTGACCGGCCAGAAGGTATGGACCACGAATGCTCACTTTGCTTCGTACGGACTGATTCTTGCCCGGACAAACTCGGAGGTCACCAAGCACAAGGGCATGTCCATGTTCATCGTGCCGATGGACGCCGAGGGTGTCGAGATCCGTCCCCTCCGACAGATCACAGGTGAGGCCGAGTTCAACGAAGTCTTCTTCGATGATGTCCACATCCCGGCCGACGCAATCGTCGGTCCAGTGGATGGCGGATGGATGGTCGCACTGACAACCCTGCTGTTTGAGCGTCTCGCAATTGGTGGAGGCAGTGAGAGCTTCGGCTATCGCGCTGACCGCTTCGCGAAGGCGATCGCGGATGACCCAGTAGCAAGTGCCGATTCCGATGTGCGCCACCGTCTCGGCAAGCTCGCGACCGATCTCCTGGCTCTCCGTTACACCGGTTACCGCCACCTCACTGCCATTGAGCGCGGTGGGCTACCTGGCTCAGAAGCCGCGCTCGGCAAGGTCACAGCCGTCAAGGCCGCAATCGAAGCCGGTGACCTGATCGCCGACGTTATTGGACCTGAGGCGCTTGCTGAAGGCGAATGGGCGTACTTGATCTCCTTCCTCCCCGGACTGAAGTCCGCCGGCGGAACTGAGGAGATCCTTCGCAACATGGTCGGGGAGCGAGTCCTTGGCCTTCCAACCGAGCCACGACTGGACAAGGGTGTTCCGTTCAGCGAACTGAAGGCTCTCGAGCGTGAAGGAGCGAAGTCATGAACTTCGAACTATCAGACGAACAGAGGTCACTGCAAGAGGCCGCACGCGACGCCCTTGGGCGCGCAGACACGGTCGAAGCCGCCCGTGACGCACTTGAGGACCCAAGCAAGCTTCCCGACCTGTGGGACACCGCGACAGCAGCCGGTTGGACTGGGCTACTTGTCTCGGAGGACCACGGCGGAGTTGGCCTAGGGCCACTGGATGCGATGTTGATCGCCGCAGAGTGCGGCCGTCGCCTCGCTCCGATGCCGCTGATTGGTCACCTTCCAGCCACTCTGTTGGCTGAGGGTGACGAGCTCGAACAGCTCGCTGCCGGCGACAAGCGTGGAGCACTGCTTCCAACCATGCCGCCGACTGATCTGGACGACGCTTGGACCGTTGACCCTCAGTCAGGACTGCGCCGGTCACCAGCGCCAGCCCTGTCGGGTGGCAAGGTCACAGGCCGGGTCCACTGGGTCCCAGACGCGGCTGATGCTGACTACCTTGTTGCCATTGCCGTTGATAATGGAACGCCAAAGGCAGTCCTGATCGAGGCCAACCAGGCCGGAGTGAAGATTGAGCCAGTTACCGCTTACGACGCAACCCGTCAGATGGCGCATGTTGAGCTGGATGCGGCTGAGGGCAAAGTGTTGGGTGCCTCGGCAGAGGACATCGCCCTTGCGTGGTCGGTTGCTCAGGGCCTGATCGCAGCAGAGTCGCTCGGTGCGGTTGAGGAGGCCCTGGAGCGGTCAGTCAAGTACGCGCTGGAGCGTTACACGTTCGGACGCCAGATCGGCTCGTATCAGGCGGTCAAGCACTCCCTCGTGGAGATCCTCCGGCTGATGGAGAACGCCCGCTCGTTGATGTACTTCGCTGGCTGGGCAGGCGAATCAGCTCCAGAGCAGTTCACTCTGGCTGCGCACACGTTCCGCGTGGGCGCAGGTGAGGCACTTGACTACGCCTCACGCGCACTGATCTCCGTCCATGGCGGCATTGGAGCAACTTGGGAGCACGACGCCCCCCTGTTCTTCCGCCGCGCACAGCTGTCCCGCCGCCTCCTTGGTGGCACTGGCGCAGCAGCAGACCGTGTGGCTGGCGAGCTTCTCGCCGCTGCCGGTGCAACGCCAGCCCAGGGCTAGCAGCCCAAGAGTTGAATCTGTCCCGGTCGTGGCCTTCGGGCCGCGGCCGTGGACTCTCTCTGCTCGAAGTACGTCAGCGAGAGGTGAACTTGGCTGCGATTGGCAGCACGAGCGACCTTGGTGCCATGCGACCAGCAACTGCTGTGAGGCGGTTGGCGAACCCTGGAATCACCATGCGGGAGCCCTTCAGCATTCCTTCGATCGCCTGCCTCGCTACTTCAGACGCCTCAACTACCGCGATCCCTGGCATTGAGTCCTCCAAGCCCACTGAGCCGGCAACCTGTGAGAACTCGGTTCGGACCGGGCCTGGGCAGAGCGCGGTGCACGACACGCCGGTGCCCGACAGCTCGGCGCTGAGGCCCTCAGAGAAAGAGGTCACGAAAGCCTTGGTCGCTGCGTAGGTGGACATGTTTGGCATCGGCTGGGCGCCTGCGGTCGATGCGGTGTTGAGGATCGCCCCTTCGTCACGCTCGACCATGCCTGGCAAGAGGCGGAGGGTGAGGTCGTGGACTGCCGCGATGTTGACCTCAATCATGCCCCTCTCCATGTCGCCATCAGCATCGGAAACAGGTCCGAAGGAGCCGAACCCAGCGTTGTTGATCAGGCCGATCAAGGTGGGTCCTGTGGCAAGCCTAGAGCTGAGGGTCGCGCGTGCCGCTGGATCGGCCAGATCGACTGAGATGACCTCGACGGCAACACCGTGGGCTGCCTTCAGTTCGTCGGCTAGAGCCTTGAGGCGGTCCGTCCGTCGGGCGATCAAAGTGAGCGAATATCCCTTTGCAGCAAGGATTTGAGCCATCTGCGCGCCGATCCCAGACGATGCCCCTGTAATAGCAACGGTTGTGTCCGGTTTTGGTGTTGGGAGTGCCATAGCTCACACATTACGGGACTGAGGCCTGTAACATCCCGTCCTCGATACGCCGAATCTCCATTCGACAGCCGGTCGAACGGAGAACGGGGGAACCACAGGGGCCTTTGGTCCCAGGGGCGAATTCCGCGGATTGACCCGCGGATAGCGACTTCGAAAGAAAACGTCGCGAGCCCGTCAGCTCACCTCGCAGGCACGAACGGCAAAAAGATGGGCCACAGCCCATCCACGTATGCGTAACCCAAACGAATACACCCGTACCTCAAGTACCCGCGACTACCGCGGGCCGTCGGCGCACGTACTCGCCGCTGTCGGCCTGCTCACTGTGGCAGCAGTCTTCGCGTTCACTCCCGCATCAACTTTGGCACGCTCATTCAGCTCCGCCGCCCGCACCGCGGTGATCGGCAACGCTGCGGACACCTCAGGTGGCACTGGCCCCGGAGATATCCCACCTCCAATTCCAGGGGTTCCTGCCATGGACGCCGCCAGCGGTTGGGTATTCCCCGTCAAGCAGGCACATCAAATGGTTGGTCCATCGTCATGGAGTCTTGACCAGGGCGTTGACCTTGGCTTTGGCCTAGGGTTCTCACAGGGCTTCTGTGGCTCAAAGGCCACTCTCGTAGCGGTAGAAGACGCCGTTGTAACAACGATTGGCATTAGTGGCTTCGGCGGTCACTCACCGGTCATCAAGCTCACCCACGGCAAGTACAAGGGTTGGTCTGTCTACTACGGACACTCGCAGCCAACAATCGTGCACAAGGGGCAAGTCGTTAAGCGCGGTCAGCCAATCTCATCGATCGGCTGCGGTCACGTCGGATACTCCTCAGCACCACACCTTGAGCTGGGGATGTTTAGGGGCGGCTATTGCTGCTCGGGGACTGTCCCCGCAACCGTGAACACCATTTTGAGGCGCATGTTCCCCACTGCAGTCGCCGCGGCTCGTAAGAGTCACCCCCGCAAGAAGCGCTAACACCCTCCTGACGTCCAGCTGATCGCCTTAGGTCAGCTTGGAAGCTGTGACGCGATTGACACGCCGAGCCACACGATGGCCAGCGAGCCGATGAAGATCAATGCGTCAAGAACATGAAGCTTGGGCTTGCGCATATGCACAAGGATCAAAACCCCAACTAGGGCCACCAAGCCCATCTTGGCGTTGAACTCGTGTGCGAGATCCTTGTTGCTGAAGACATTCTGGTGGACGCCAAGCGCGACGCCTGAAGCGATCAGAACCGCGATCGCGGCCAGCGTGCCGTAGCCGAACTTGCGGGCGACTGCCCGCATTGGCTCACCATCATCCTTGCCCTTCAATACTGGCACCACGGCGACAGCGAGCATCAACTGCCCGCCGACGAAAAACGCCATCGCGACAAGGTGCACCCAGAGAATGGAGTTCCACATGCGTCACTCCTTCGCTGGAGAGCCCCAGATACCTGCCCTCAGCCGATTTTGAGGCCGCTTAGTGGGTTGGCGCTCCATTCAGCCTTTGCGGCCCTCACATAGGCTTTCCAGGCCGCGAGGGTGGTTTTGCCCTCGGTAGCCAGATCCGTCAGGCCTGTTCGGATCTGCGCCATCGACCCGGTGCCTGCTGATATCTGCTTGAGCGTCGCCAGCTTGGCCCTATACGTCGCAACCATCGCCGCCATCGTCTTGCGAACCGCCGGAACCGAGATCCTCTTGCTCGCCGAGCTCATCGTGTCGATTGACCGCTGCATCGAGGCTTGCGCCCCGGGTGCCGCCGCGGAGAGCTCCCCTGCCCCTCCCTTGAATGCAGCCATCCAAGGGCCAGCGCCCGAGCGCTGCCAAGACCGCGCGCCCTGGGCGAAGTCATCAAACGCTGTGCGGTCAGACGAGGACACCTGTTTGTCACCACCACAGGCCGAGAGAGACGCGGTACAGGTCGCGGCGAGCACCAGCAATACGGTTAGGGACCGAAATGTGGGATTGAGCTGAATGGTCATGCCACAGAAGGTAGCGGCCGGGGCTGCTCGCGTCCTCCGCAGAGGCACCCCACTCCTGCGTATGCTCGAACGGTGAAGCCCTCAACGTGGAAACTGGTGGTCCGGGCCCTCGGGTGCGCTGCCTGCATGACCGCCCTCGTCGGACCGACCGCCGCAACAGCAAGTCCAACTCCCACTCCCGTCCAGCGGCACTCAATCGACACGGTCCAAGCGCCCATACTCGCGCTGGACCGCAGCCTAGAGGCGATCTTTGGAGCCTCGGTTATCACTGGGGCGAGCGTGGCAACCAACACCTGGACGATCCTGCGAAACCAGCCAATCGGGCTCGCTATCGGAAACGGCAAGCATGGATGGGAGTTCGAGCCAAGCGTTGTCAGTGGCTTGGGCTACACGGCGGGATTCGTGCGGGGCTCCTATCAGGGATGCGCTTGGACGGCGACTAGGAACTTGGTGGGCAGCCTCGCCCCGATCAACTCAGCGTGTGCCAAGTTCAAGCCCTCGTACAAGACCTTCACCAGCCTCATCAACTGCCTCATGTGTAGTGGCGGAACGGCAGTGCGGCTTACGTCAGCGACCATTGAGTACGCCAACTACAGGCCCGGTAAGTGGCCACTGGACCCCATCCGCCATGTGGCGGCGGGAACCTGTGTCGAATGGCGCTGGGTCAGCAGCGACCGGCAGATGGTGATGGTCAAGGACCGGGCGTGGTCAAATAACGAGGCGAGCTGGATATTCATCTCCCGGTCAGCCTTGCCCGATCGACTATCCCATGGCTACCAGAGCAGCTGTGGGACGAAACGTTGAGAGCGGTCTACTCAGGCGACTTTGACCACGGTGAGCTTGCGCTCTCCCGCGGGAAGAGCAACGCGGACTGAATCGCCCTTGGAAGCCCGCATCAGTGCCTGAGCCATCGGCGACTCGGCTGACAGCTTGCCGTCAGCAGGCTTGGCCTCATGTGAGGCAACGAGAGTGAAGGTCTGTTCCTTACCCGACGTCTGGTCGAGGAAGGTGACTGTGCTGCCAAAGCCGACCGTGCCATCAGACGGAGACTCGGTGACTACAACGGCCTCTTGAATCCGTGCCCGCAACTTCAGAACAGCTGTCTCGTGGTGCGCCTGGTCGTTCTTGGCAGCGTGGTACTCAGCGTTCTCGGAGAGGTCTCCGAACCCGCGAGCGACCAAGATTCGGTCGGCAATCTCCTGCCTACCGTGACCTTCCATCTCTGCAAGCTTGGCGTTGAGGTCAGCGAGGCCCTCAGCGGTGATTAGATTCTCGGCCATTGAGGATGACCATACTCGCCTCAGGGCTCGGCCGTCACGGAGCCGTTGCAGCCACATTCACGGCAGGCCAAAGTGGAGCCAGTCGGGATCGAACCGACGACCTCCGCCTTGCAAAGGCGGCGCT
>JBAXCW010000029.1:0-8441 GCA_037141275.1 Actinomycetes bacterium | reverse complement strand
CGGGGCTTCTGAATGCCCAGTAGGGCTCCTGCTCTAGCGGTGGCTGGAGAAGGAGATTGCCTGCTGGAATGTCGGACGGTTCGTCCAGCGCATCGTGAACTCGTGACCCGTTACTGGGTCAGTCGGGTTCAGTGGGCCGAAGTGAATCCGCTGAGCGAGTGGGTTGTTTCCGCTCGTTGTCAGCCAATCCGCTGTGTTGCTGGAACTCGTGTCGCTGACAACCTGCGCGGCTGCCGACTGAAGTGCAGTCCAGATGGCTGCTCGACATGCTGTCCGGCCAGCTGAGCCGGTCGAACCGCGACCACAGTAATTCATGCTGGTCGGACTCAGGAAGGTGTCACCGAGGAGCGTGCCGAGGTCCTTACGGACCATGCCCGTTCCGCCACCCTCATTGGTCTTGTCGCCACGACCAGTTGCGCCGAGCAAGTCATTGGCGAGGCTAGTTGTGAGACCGCCTCCCATCACTGCATCAACGATCTTGGGCCATGCCGTGCCCCACGCAACTACGCCTGGGTAGTCGAACTTGCTGTCAAGCGTGGAGTCCAAACGGCTGGAATCATGATTGGTGATCCAGTCGTCAATCGCGTTGACCAGCGCGGTCGTGTCAGCATTCGGAGAAGCGCCTGTGAGCGTATTGCCATCGCTTAGAAGCATGCGCTTCACGTTTGGCCAACCGTCTACAGCGCTGACGTCCTGCGTTGCTACCTGGTTCATCACGCTGACCACATCATTGAGCTTGAGTGTCTTGCCCGATGCGTGGTTGAGCCTGAACTGGCGCTGGAAAAGGTCCATGCGGTGTGAGGAGGCGTAGCCCCACTCATCATCCGCAGCACCCCAGCCCTTAGCAGGATGGTTATTCCAGTTTGTGATGATCGCCGAGGCGTTGTCACCAGCGACGGCCTTCGGGTTACAACCATGCGGATGAGTGTCCTGGCTAATAAAGCCAGTCCAGTCATATGCGCCGGTGCCAAGGGTCGGAAGCGAGGAATCGATTCCTGCCGCACGGATCGGAAGTCGACCCGATGAGAAGAAACAGATGTTCTTGCTATCGACGTAATGCCAGTTGAACGTGGTATCGAACTCGTTAGCAACCTTGAAGAAGCTCGTTGAGCTCGTTACCTGGTTGGTGGAGAGATCGGCAAGCGCACGTGCGCTCCATGGCTCACGGCCACGGTTTGCGCGGGCGTTGGCAACTGCGTACGGAGCGCCATCGATCGTGACTGTGCCTGAAATCGGTCCGTGGACAGATTCCTTGAAGTAGACCTCATGTGCTGCGCCGTAACGGGAGCTTGTGCCGAGCAGACCGGCATCAGTAGTCGTCATTGCCCGGCAGGTGCCGTTGTAGAGGTAGGAGGTCGATGTCCGTGTTGGAGTACCGCCACCTGGAACACAGAGCTGCTCAAGGAACTGATCGGTGTTGTCTGAGCTGGCTGACGTCAGGGACCATGCGTAGTCCTTGCCGCGACCAATCAGGCCGTATGGAGCAACCGGGGCAACGGCGCCGCGGAAGTCGTAACCGCCACCGTGAACGTCAACTTCCATCACGATTTCCGGATGGTAGTAGCCGAGCTGTGGGCCCATTACTGCCAGTGGATGGCCTGTGGCCGACCGGCTGGATGGAACAAGCTGAGCGTTGGACATGTACCGCTTGTCCGGGCCCTTTGCGCCTTCAACTGCGGCGCGGCCAACCGTGTCGCTTGCTGAGTTGACGTCAATCACCTTGGAACCGGCGATTGCCGAGGCAACAGTGTTGGTCGGCTGAACGTTGTAAGGGAAGCTGCCGTCCTTCCAAGACACAGGAGCATCAAGGTCGTTGGAATGGCGGAAGTCGCGGAAAATCGCGAGTGCCTTGGCAGGGGAGTACTGAGCCTGCAGCTTGGCGAGGAGGTTGGAGTTGCCGACCTCATTGCCACCACCGTTACCGAAGATCGAACCGATGAAGGAGAACGCTGCGAAGGCATCGTTCACGGTCCAATCAGCTGGCCCGTCGCTGGTGTGCGATGCGTAATAGGCGTTGATGCCTGCTACGTAGGCAACAAAGTCGTTGTAGACGGCCATATTCCCAGCGTTTGCGTTCTTGAAGGTGTCGACCTGTGCGGTCATCCAATCCCTCGTTGCCTGGCTTGGCGTGAACTTGGTGGTCGACGTGATCAGGCCGAAGGCGTTGATGCCTGGAACGCTGAGCGCGGAGACATACGAAGGTCCGCGGCCGTTATTGATCAGAAGGTTTCGATCCTGACCAGCGAAGTATCCGATGGCGAAAGCCGAGTCCGCACGCGTCTTGCCGATGATGTGCGGCACGCCGTGAGCGTCAGTCCACCAAGTCACACCTGCATGGCCAGCGAGACCCATCCGCTTGGTCTCACCCGGTCCTGGCGTCAGCTCGAAGGCCTCAGACTTGAAGTAGTTCCCGCTCTGAACCTGAGCAAGGGAGATGTCGCCTCGAAGTGGTGTCAGGGCGTCATACATCTTCCCCTGGTCCACATTCAATGCGTCGGGCAGTAGCCCGCCGTGCTCGCCGGGTGAAAGAACATTCCAGGCGAGGCCCGGAGCGGCGTAGTCGGTCTTTGCGGCCGCAGGCGAAGCTGCGAAAGCCGTGAGGGCAAATGCGCAAACTACTGAGCGCAGAATAGTGCGAGTCACGATGTATATCTCCTCTCCCATGCACAGCCATTGAAGCTGCGACTACCTAACCTCGCAAACATACACCTCCTGAGCGTGACATGCGTCACACGGCGCGTAGCCGCTTGACAGAGCGTCAGGCGGGGCGCGAGCCGTCAACCGCGATGCGGTCACGGTCGGCGGCAGTCGGCTCGCCACCAAGGTGCCTGTTGACGAGGCGCGCACACTTACGGCCCTCAGCAATCGCGGTAACTACAAGTGACTGACCGATCCTCGCATCGCCGCAGGCAAAGACGCCGTCTACCGAGGAGCCGAAGACAGGAGCCTTGACATTTCCCCGCGCGTCAAGCGCCAAACCGAGTTGCTCAACCATCCCCCCATGCTCTGGATGAGTGAACCCAATTGCGATCAAAGCCAAGTCTGCGTCGATGATCTGCTCGCTGCCCGGAACGGCAGTGAGCTCACGTGACGATGGCCCTTCGACCCGGTGGGCGCGGACCTTAGTCAGCTTGCCGTCCACGCCTTCGAACGTTGTCACCTCAGTCCCCCACTCGCGCTTGCCACCCTCATCCAATGCGTAAGTGCTCTTAGTCCGCTTAGGCGAAAGTGGCCAAGGGGTCCGCTCATCTCGCCCTGATTCAGGAAGCTCCCCATACACATCAAGCAGAACCACCTCCTCAGCGTCTTCCCTGAGGGCATTAGAGATGCAGTCCATGCCCGTGTCTCCGCCACCGATTACGACAACGCGCTTGCCCGCGGCGCTAATGGTCTGAGCGGCCGGCCGCGATTCCTTGCCCGCGGCAGCTGCCACTGCACGGTTGCGCTGGTAGAGGTAATCCATTGCGTAGTGAACGCCTGAGTTCTCGCGGCCAGGGATCGGAAGGTCACGGTGAACCCGGGAGCCGATTGCCACAACAATCGCGTCGAACTGGTCGCGGAGCTCACTGCCGGAAATGTCCACGCCAATCTCCACTCCGTAGCGGAACTCAATCCCCTCCTCGGCGAGCAGAGCCGTGCGCCGATCAATCACGGTCTTGGGAAGCTTGGCGTCCGGCACTCCGAAGCGGAGTAGCCCACCTGGTGCTTCATCACGTTCGAAGACCGTTACGCCGTGACCGAGGCGGCGGAGCTCCTGAGCGACAGCAAGACCAGCTGGACCGGATCCGACAACCGCGACCTTGCGCCCTGTCTCATGAGCGGGTGGTTCAGCAACGATCCAACCCTCGTCAAAGCCACGCTCAACGATTGACAGCTCGATCTGCTCAATGGCAACCGGGTCAGAGTTGATGGCAAGTACGCAAGCTGATTCACATGGAGCCGGGCAAATACGCCCTGTGAACTCGGGAAAGTTGTTGGTCAGGTGAAGCGCATCAAGAGCCTCGCGCCACTTGCCGCGGTAGATCAGGTCGTTCCACTCTGGAATCAGGTTCCCAAGCGGGCAGCCGTTATGACAGAAGGGCACTCCACAGTCCATGCACCGAGCACCCTGCTCGCGGAGTTCGCCCTCTGGACGGAGATCGAAGTATTGGTCGTAGTCCTTTACCCGCTCAGCAGGATCGCGTGCCACGAAGCCCGCGCGGTCGATCCGGAGGAACCCACCTACCTCACCCATCTTGGCTCACCGCCTTGTCCGCCTCTGAGCCGGCTGCCTCAGCACGCTCTTCCATCGCACGCCGGTAGTCCCGGGGCATGACCTTGACAAAGGATCCGACTGCTGACTCCCAGCCAACAAGCAAACGCTTGGCTACCGCTGAACCGGTCCGCTCGGCGTGCTCAGACACCATCGCGTGAAGATCAGCCTCATCGTGCTCGCCGACAGGCTCAAGGTCGACTAGCTCCTGATTGCAGCGCGCAGGGAACTTGCCGTCAGGGTCAAGTACGTAGGCGACTCCGCCGCTCATTCCAGCCGCGAAGTTCCGGCCCGTGGGACCGAGGATCGCGACACGGCCGCCGGTCATGTACTCACAACCGTGATCACCAACACCCTCCACCACAGCAGTAGCACCGGAGTTACGGACGCAGAACCGCTCACCCGCGAGCCCTCTGAAGAAGGCCCGCCCTGAAGTGGCTCCATAAAGAACAGTGTTTCCGATGATCACGCTCTCCTCGGCAAGGAACCCAGCGGACTCTGGTGGCCGCACGACCAACAGTCCACCCGACAGACCCTTACCTGTGTAGTCGTTGGTTTCACCCTCAAGGTCAAAGCTGACACCCTTGGCAAGCCATGCGCCGAAGCTCTGACCGGCTGAGCCCTTGAAGTGAACCTCGACGGTCTCCTCTTTGAGCCCTTCAGATCCGTGCCTGCGAGCTATCTGCCCGGAGAGAATGCCACCAACCGTCCGGTTGACATTGCGCACGCGCCGCTCAAGTCGAACCCGTTCGCCACGCTCCAAAGCAGGCGCAGCCGCAGCAGTGATCTCCCAATCAAGCGCGTCGCCAAGAACTGGGTCCTGACCGCGGACACGGTGGAGTGGAGTGCCTGGCGCAACCTTCGTAGGCGTCAACATCCTCGTCAGGTCTACCCCACTGGCCTTCCAATGATCAATCGCCGGGTCCATCTCAAGCAGGTCAGATCGGCCGATCATCTCGTCAAATGTCCGCACGCCCATCGCGGCCATCAGCTCACGTGTTTCCTCAGCCACCCAGAAGAGGTACTTGACGACATGCTCGGGCGTCCCCCGGAACCTGCGACGCAACTCAGGGTCCTGTGTCGCAATACCAACCGGGCAGGTGTTGAGGTGGCAGACGCGCATCATGATGCAGCCCATGGCGATCAGTGGGGCTGTCGAGAAGCCCATCTCGTCAGCACCAAGCAGCGCGGCGATAACGACATCGCGGCCAGTCTTCATCTGCCCATCCACCTGCAGGACCACGCGCGAGCGGAGATCGTTGGCAAGCAGGGTCTGCTGTGTTTCAGCGATGCCGATCTCCCATGGGACGCCGGCGCTGTGAATCGAAGACTGAGGTGATGCCCCTGTTCCGCCGTCATAACCGGCAATGACGATGTGGTCGGAGTTTGCCTTCGCAACACCAGCAGCAACCGTTCCGACACCAACCTCGGACACGAGCTTGACTGAAATCTCCGCATCAGGGTTTGCGCAGCGGAGGTCGTAGATCAACTGCTTGAGGTCCTCAATCGAATAAATGTCATGGTGCGGCGGTGGGCTAATCAGACCTACCCCAGGCGTTGAGTGACGCAGGAATGCGATGTAGTCATCGACCTTGTGGCCAGGCAGCTGTCCACCCTCACCAGGCTTGGCGCCCTGGGCCATCTTGATCTGAATCTGGTCAGCGTTGGCAAGGTAGTGCGCGGTGACGCCAAACCGACCGGAAGCCACCTGCTTGATTGAGCTGCGGCGAAGGTCCCCGGACTCGTCACGCGTGAACCTGCGGGCATCCTCACCCCCCTCTCCGGTGTTCGACCTACCGCCAATCCTGTTCATTGCAATGGCGAGAGACTCGTGCGACTCAGGAGAGATAGAACCTAGAGACATGGCTCCCGTCGCGAACCGCTTCACAATTGCCGTGGCCGGTTCGACTTCGTCCAACGGGACCGTCTCGCCCGTCGACTTGAGCCTGAGCAAACCTCGCAGCAATGCCTTTCGGCTGGCCTCCCCATTGACCTCAGCAGCCCACTCGCGGTACGTGGCATGGCCATCCTCACCCTCAGTGTTGACAGCGTGTTGGAGCTTGGAGATCGAATCTGGGTTCCAAATGTGGTGCTCCCCATCACGGCGCCACTGCAGGAAGCCACCGACCGGAAGCTGTTCGCGATCACTACTGGGCCACGCGCGGAAATGCCTCTCAAGGGCTTCCTCTGCAAGAACATCCAGCCCAATGCCGCCAATCCGCGATGAGGTCCCCGTGAAGTGCTTGTCAACAAGTTCGTTGTCGATTCCCACGGCTTCGAAAATCTGGGCGCCGCAATACGACGAGATTGTTGAGATGCCCATCTTCGACATCGTCTTGAGGAGACCCTTGCCGATCGCCTTAACAATCCGCTCCTCTGCCTCGTCCTTGGTGAGGTCCACTGGCAGGAGTGACCGGTCAGCGAGTTCATCAAGCGACTCGAATGCCAAGTATGGGTTGACCGCTGCCGCCCCGAAGCCAATCAGCGTTGCCATGTCATGAACCCCGCGGGGCTCGCCTGACTCCACAATCAGCCCGGCACTCAGGCGGGTGCCTGAACGGACCAAGTGGTGATGAACAGCTGCGGTTGCAAGCAACGATGGGATCGGCACGCGGTCAACGCCCACCCCTCGGTCGGAGAGGATCAGGATCGTTGCGCCGCCAGCAATCGCTGCGTCGGCCTCTGAGCACAGGGTCGCCAGACGTGCGTCCAGCCCAGCCTTGCCTTCCCACACCTGCCATGTGATGTCCAGAACCGCAGACTTGAACTGCTCATGATCAATCTGGCGCAGCCGTTCAAGCTCATGGTTGCGCAGGATTGGCTGGGCGATCATCAACTGATGGGCATGTTCTGGTGTCTCGGAGAGAAGGTTTCCCTCGCGCCCAACACAAGTCCCAAGGCTCATCACGACCGCTTCCCGGATTGGGTCAATCGGCGGGTTCGTTACTTGGGCAAAGAGCTGCTTGAAGTAGTTGAACAGCGGCGGCTGGCGGTCAGAGAGAACAGCAAGTGCAGCGTCGTTGCCCATCGAGGCCGTGGGCTCTTCGCCAGCGGCGGCCATCGGCGCAATCACGAGCCGCATGTCCTCCTGCGTGTAACCGAACGCAAGCTGGCGCAGCCTCAGCGGCTCTTGGCGGGGAAGGTCAGACTCCCTATCAGGCAGATCATCAAGGTGAACGGAGGAAGCCTCAACCCACTCGCGATATGGCTGGCGGGTGGCCACGGACTCCTTGACCTCGCCATCGCTAACAATGCGACCAGCCTCAACGTCAACGAGGAAGAGCCGGCCAGGCTCAAGCCGACCCTTGCGGATGATCTGATCGGGCTCAAGCGGAAGTACTCCAGCCTCAGAGGCGAGGATGACCATGCCATCAGCCGTCTGGGCCCATCGGCCTGGCCGCAGTCCATTGCGGTCCAGCGTCGCGCCAATTGACCTGCCGTCAGTGAATACCACCGCTGCTGGTCCGTCCCATGGCTCCATCATGCAGGAGTGGAAGTCGTAGAAGCCCTCGAGGTCCGGACCGACACCCTCGCGCCCCTTGTAGGCCTCAGGAAGCATCATCATCGCCGCGTGCGCAAGCGACCTACCTGAGTGGACAAGCAACTCAAAGACGTTGTCGAGCGAGGCCGAATCACTGCCACCAGGCCTGACCGCGGGGAGGATCTTGCTGATGTCGTCGCCGAAGAGGTCGCTCTCCATCTGACTCTCACGGGCACGCATCCAGTTGACGTTGCCTCTAAGGGTGTTGATCTCGCCGTTGTGGGCGATCATCCGGTACGGATGTGCCAGCTCCCATGAGGGGAACGTGTTCGTTGAGAACCGGGAGTGGACGACCGCGAGTCGAGTAGCCATCAAAGGATCACGCAAGTCAGGGAAGTAACCGGGAAGCTGAGGCGAAGTGAGCATCCCCTTGTAGACGAGGGTACGGGAGGAGAAGCTAGCGATCGCAAGGTCGCTTCCGACTTCCTTCTCAATCACACGGCGGATCACATAAAGGCGGCGCTCAAGCTCATCCTGATCCACGACACCCTCGCCGGCCCCAACTAGAACTTGGCGGAAGGTTGGAGCTGACGCCAACGCTGTCTCCCCGCAGTGCCTGCGGTCAACGGGAACAGTCCTCCACGCAAGGACCTCTTGCCCTTCGTCCGTTATCACCCGTTCAACAATGGCCTCCATTGCTTCACGCTC
>JBAXCW010000028.1:0-8456 GCA_037141275.1 Actinomycetes bacterium | reverse complement strand
TTGAGACTCTGGTCAACAAGTTCTGTTACATGAGGTTTGAGCCGGAAGGCATCACGCAGAACCCAGAGATCCCATTCGCCAAGTCCATGCCCGACTACATCATGCGCTGGCTCGCATCCCGCTTCCTTGATGCAGCGATGCAGGAGGAGCTGGGCATCATGACTGACGCGGTTCGCGCCAAGAAGACCGCTGAGGAGACGGCAACGTCAATCAACTCAGACACCGCAGGCCCAATCAACGGTGCCAACGGTGGATCGAGCGCGCCAACGGCCTCACTGACGGACACCCCGCCAGTTCAGCCGGCAAGGATGCTTGGTCTGGAGCTTGGGCCAGCCTGTCAGCAGTGCGGCGGGATGATGCAGCGAACGGGCTCCTGTTACACCTGCCCCAGCTGCGGCAATAACACCGGCTGCGGTTGATTTAGACCCGCAATAGATTTGGTAGTACCGGGACCCTGCGCAAGCGGGGTTCCGTGTTGTTGCGGGTTCACGCGGTCCTTCGGAGGTAACTTTAATCGCGCCACAACGGTTGGTAGTTGCACTTAGGGGTAGGCGGTATGTAGTGTCCCGTCGGCCCGCCAACGTCCGTTGGTAATTCCGTACCTACCCCCAGCCCTCCGGAGGCGCCTCGATTACTGCAGCGACACCCCGCACCAAGTTGGCCCTGACCAGCATCCTCGCGGCCCTCGCCCTGGTGGTAGTACTGCCAGTTGCAGCCCGAGCAGAAATGCGCGCTGTCGCAATCAAGGCCCAGCCTCATGCGGCCCGCGCTGGCGGTTTTGACGCAATCAAGCTCTACAACGGGAACGTGCTGGTTGCTGGCGGTAACGCTGGTGACGGAACAACTAATACATACGAAATTTTCAACCCCACTGCAGACAGCGGGCACGGGTCTTGGACCACTTACACCGGTATGAACGGGTCCAACTACGCGACCTTCAACCACTACTTCACGGGCAGGTTCATCGACCTAGGTGGAGCCCATCACAAGGTGATGCTCATAGCCCAGAACACGACCAGCCCTACCAGCGACGGTCCGATCACCTCGCAGATTTTCGACCCAGTTGATGGCACCTGGTCAACGGCTGTTGACACAGGAATGCCTTACGCCTCAATCTTTGATTGTGCAGCGAGCACTGACGGCGTAGTTGCTTGTTACGCAAGTGAGAGCTGGTCGGGAACCGGCCTCAAGCTCTACGACCGGACGACTGACACCTGGGCTGCCCACGGGCTTCCCAATGACAATGGTCTGAATTGGATCGGCAACCACGTTGGCAAGCCGCAGATCACTGGCCTTGCTAGCGGCAAGTTCCTAACTGTCAACGCCAGCTACTGCTGCACCTGGAACAACAGCGCAACCTTCGATTCAAACGCCGATACCTGGACCAACAGCGGCAACATGCCCTCCAACTTCGTGAGCGGCGGTGAAACCTGGCTTCTCCCAGACGGCAACGTCCTGATGGCTGGTGGCCTCAAGAATGACCGCTACGGCAATGACATGTCCTACCTGTGGAATCACACCTCAGGCCAGTGGACTGAGAACGGGCGGGTCTCGGGTAACGACAACGTGACGAGCAGTACCGGCCTTTCCGGAAGCACGTTTGACAAGGACGGCAACCCAATCTTCGTCTCTGACGGAGTAGTTAACGCGAGGTACCAAGTTGCGGCCGGAAGCTGGGACTACTCTTCCTACCACGCCTACAACCGCTGGACGGATGCAACCGGATCCCTCCCCGGTGTCCCCGTAACCCTTGACGACGGTAGGACAATCGTCTTCGGCGGCGGACCCGTCTACAGTGGCCGTCCTCAAGACCGCACGTGGGACTCCAAGACATACATCTACGCCAACATTCCCACCCCCACGGGTGCCCCTCAGATTGAGAACAGCGGCAATACGGAATACGCCACAATTGGCACCACGGTCAGCGCCACCTCTAACGGTGTGTGGGACACCGAGGGCCTGACCCTCAACAAGCGCTGGCAGCTCTGCAAGAACAACGGTGCCTCATGTGTTGATGTCCCCGGAGGAACGGGCTCGTCTTACACCATCACGCTTCAAGACTTCATTGATCACTACTCGGCTATTCGCCGGGTTGAGACGGTTGATGACCGCAACGTGGGAGAGATCACGAACACTTCGAGTCGGATTAACATTGTGGGCCCACCAGCGCCGAGTGCCGAGCCAGACGCAAGTGTCGACTTTTCATCAAGCGACGAATACACACCCGGAACAGTCCTCCACCGGACTAAGGCGGTTTGGACAGGCCGCAACATTGGATCTGTAACAAGCAAGTGGGAGCGCTGCGGTGACTTCGGAGATGGCTGGGTCTGTAGCGACCTACCCGATGCCGACACCTACACGGTCACGCAGGACGACATCGACCACAACGTCCAGATCAGCTACACAGAGAGTGTCACTGATGATCTCGATCAGACCTCGACGACCACCAAGAGCGGCTACATCAATGCCATCACCGGTCCTCGGAGAGATAACGGCGATGTCAAGTTTTCATATCCGCACTCACGTGAGTCAAATCGGGCGCCGGTGGGGTCAACACTTCGGGTCGCCTACTCCGACAACTTCGCGTGGACTAGGCCCCCAAGTTCGTTGAGTTACGAGTGGTCGGTCTATGACGACAACACAGGCGAATGGACCGTTGCTGAAGGCGCCACAGGTACATCGTTCAGCACTGCCAATCTAGGCCGTTGGGACGGGGTCAAGGTGTGTGTGACTGCCACTGCTGACGGTCTCACCGGTGAGCCTGCTTGTTCTGACGACGTGTGGTTCACCAACGACATCTTCACAGCGCACGCTTCACTGCACCTCAACACCCGTGGTTACGGCGGCTACGACTATGAAGGGGATAAGAGCGGCCTACGGATGTACGGGGCTCGCGGAACCTCCATCTCCGAAGCGCACTACTACACCACTGACAATGACTACTACGTCTATGACGGCGCATGGTCGACATGGGTAGGCGAGACCGGATCCGATGCAGTGTTCAGCGCGTCGACCAATCCAAATGACTTCACCCCGATGGACGGTGGTGTGGAAGCGGCACCCGCAACCGTGAAGGGCCTTGACATGAGCGTCAAGTTGAGGACCTCCTCGATGTCAGACATCTTCGCCAAGGTAGTGAAGCTGACCAACAACACAGGGGCACCACTGTCAAGGACGATCTCCGAAACAATGGACCTCGGGTCCGGCGACAGCAGCATCCTGCAGGGCCAGAGCACCGGCGGAACGGAATATGACCAGTACGGCCTTAATCTGGACCGGAGTGCGCTGTGGTTCGTGACCGCGAACACGCTGCCGAGCGATGGCTTGCCTTGGAATGCTGTCAACACGAGCGTGTTCGGTGGGCCAGGCGCAGCAGTGGCACCGTCACTTGAACGCGACGGTGGTGCCTGGGGAGTCAACCTTGAGGTGACAATTCCCGCTGGCGAGACCCGCTACCTGTTGTACTTCGGTGGGCTTGGCAGCATGATCGGCACAGCTACGAATGATCCAGCCGATGCCGTCACCAATGCACAGGCACTGTTCAACAGCACAGCGACGCTTCCGAGTGACCTGTTGGACGACATCCCATCCGGTGATCGCTCCAAGGTGCTCAACTGGCAGTTTGGTGCACCAGTCGTTGCGCCAACACTGACATTCAATCGTTGGAGTAGAACAGCCTCAGGCGTAGCCAACATCACCGTTGGTGGTCCAGTGGGAGCAAAGATTCAAGTGAGCAATTACGCGAACTTCAGGAAGGCCGTGACGCTCACCGTTGGGCAGAGTGGATCAATCAAGACGCTTGCCAAGCGACTTGGGGCGGGGCAGGTCCGACTCCACTACCGCATCAAGTGGAGGCCGTCATCGGCAGCTACGACAACGGCCAAGTACGACTTCTACAGGCCATTCATCAGAAGTAACAGTGTTCATGGGTCCGCGACCACCAAGGGCGCATGGGGCGTCCACGTGCTGGCACGCGACAAGACCTGCTCCGGCTGTGATCCAAAGCTCACCGTGCAGCTTGCGTATGGCACGACGGCCCCGTCGGCCACGGATCCATTCCCAACCGGCCTGTCCCATGATGTGTACGCCTACAAGGTCAACACGGTTATCAATTGGGCCACGCCGCCACGCTGGGTCCGTGTCAGTGATAGTCAGGGCAATGTTTCAGCTTGGCGTGCCCTCGTCGGCGCGCCGGTCTACCCAACCCGCTGAGATTTGACAAAGAGTTGATTGGCAAACAGCCCCCGGTAAACCGGGGGCTGTTTTGTCGAGGCGTCCGAAACTCCCGTAGGATCAGGGAATGCCGGGTGACATCAGCACTGATTACGACGCGGTTGTAGTTGGTGCTGGCTTCAGTGGCCTCGCTGCCGCGCTTAGCCTCCACGACGCGGGGGCCAAGGTTGCCGTAGTTGAGGCCCGAGACAGGGTTGGGGGGCGAGTCGAAACCCACGACCTCGGCGGGGGAGCATGGATTGACCTTGGCGGTACCTGGGCCGGGCCTGTCCAGGACCGGATCCTCGCAATGGCGCAGCGGTTTGACGTCGCCCTGTTTGAGCAGTACGCAGATGGCAAGAATGTTCTGGACCTTGGTGGAAAGCTGCGGCCCTACTCGGGGACCATTCCACGGGTGGGTCTAGGCCCTCTGCTGGACATGGGGCGGCTCCAGTGGAGTGCGGGCCGTGCGGCTAAGCGAGTTGATGCTGTCGAGCCGTGGAACTCACCCAAGGCCGAGTACCTCGACGCAATCACGCTCGCGGATTGGCTGCGCAACCACCATTACGGCGCCGTCGCAACAGCCCTCCTGGCGATTGCTGGCAGAACAACTTGGGGTGCAGAGCCGCGCGAGATGTCGATGCTCTACGTCCTCAGCTACATCGCGTCTGCCGGCGGACTCTCCGCGCTTCTTGACACTGAAGGAGGCAATCAGCATTGGCGCTTCCAAGGTGGGGCAGCGCGCGTGGCAGAAGGCATGGCGGCAGCCCTGCCCAACGGCTCACTCAGGCTTGAGCAACCGGTTGACTCAATCACGACTGATGCCGGCGGGGTGACCGTAACGGGGCAGGGGCCCGACGGCACATGGGAGCTGCGGGCCTCACGGGTCATCGTCGCAATGCCCTCGCCGCTGCGAAGTCGCATCACTTTCAGCCCGAGCCTTTCACCGACAGCAGCCGCTGGCTCGTCAGGCTGGCGGATGGGGAACCTAACAAAGTGTTTTGCGATCTACGACGAGCCTTTCTGGAGGAAGGATGGCTTCACTGGGGAGGCGCTCACCGACGCGGCTCCCAATGGGCTCACTTTCGATGTCTCACCACCTGACGCAAGCTGCGGGATCCTCGTTGGTTTCGCAGGCGGTGACGATGCGCGCACCCTGGAGTCAACCGATGCGGCCGGGAGGCGCGAGCTTGTGCTCGGCGGGTTCGCTCGGCTATACGGGGATCGGGCATCTAAGCCGGAAGGCTGGGTTGAACGCGCCTGGGCGGCGCAGGAGTGGAGCGCTGGAGGCCCGGTTGCCGTCGCACCACCAGGTGCGCTCATGTTCTCCCAGAATGCCTTGCGGGAACCGGCGGATCGCATCCACTGGGCAGGGACGGAAACGAGCGCTTTGAGGGCTGGGTTTATTGACGGAGCGATCCGTTCAGGTGAGCGAGCGGCAGCTGAAGTGCTCGGCTTTAAGCAATCTTGACTCGCTAACGGGAATTCTTACCTAACGCTTACTCAGTAGTTCCCCGTGGTTGGGAATAGCAGCTCCATGCTGTGCTTATGACTACTACAGCGTTGCACCGCACCCCATCCACCCGTAGCCTCCGAATTGTGTTCGGAGCGCTAATTACCTTGGCTATCTCGGCAGCGATGATGCCGGCCACCTCAGCCGCAGCTCTGCGGGCTGGCGATGCGGGCTTCAGCCTCGCAACCCCAGCCGGGCAGACGTGGATCTATGGTGACTCATGGAATAACGGGGTCTTTGTCCGCAATGCAGTTACCCTCAATGACGCGTACGTCGGCACATTGCGCGGCGTTCCAAGCGGGAGCTGGGTCTGGCCCGGCGCTCCTTTTGAGCTTCCAAATGGGCACATTGGCATGTACGGCGCAGAGCTTAAGCAGGTGACCCCGGGTGCTTGGGGATTCCAGATCGTTGGCGGTATCAGGGCAGAGTTTGATCCCGCCCACGCAGGTCAGGCAATTGTTGCTCCAACAGTGCGCCCCGGGATCATCTGGGCCGCTGCCGCGACAAAGGATCCTGCTTCCGGTACGCAGTACGTGTACGGAATTGACGGAAATCATCATGCGCACGTCGCGCGGGCAAATGACAACGGCACGACCACTGAGATCGGAACCATGGGAGGGACCATCTCGGGGCAGTTCAGTGTGATTCAGGAGCCAAGCGGGAACTGGTGGATGGTTGGGCAGCTGCCCTTCCTCAGCCGTCGCGTTGTCGCCTACCCACTCTCAGGGCCAGCCGGCAAGGTCACAGGGGCAGGCCTGAAGCTGATCACTCTGCCCAGCCCCGGACCAACTAGGTACACCTACGCTGGAACGGTTCACCCTGAGCTCAACGGCCTCCTGACCTGGGCCGTAAACGGTTCCGGGCCCGGAACGCCTTACGGGCTTCAGCGCCAGGCAGCCTTCTGGCCGCTGGCACTGACATATGCCAAGGCAGCCGCAGCCGCCACCGTCGCCCTCAAGGCCAAGGTTGCCATCGCTGGCACCACCGGAGCTGTTGTCAAGGTTTGGGCGACCGCAAAGCAGGCTGAACTTGAAAACGAGCTGGCAACGAACGCTGAGCTAGACCTGACCCAGAACTGGCTTGCGCCACTTCCGGATCCGCTCAGCCCCGACCTGTCGATTCCAAGCTCGAGCGGTCCAGGTGCTTGGGAGATGGCGGGTCGAACGACCGATCCGGGACAGCCTGCTGGCGAGGACTCTGACACCGGAGGCGATTTCATCGTGCCTGAGACCACCACTGGCTTCAGGGCCCAGCAGACTCTGGCTATCGCAGCGGCTTCGGCAGCCAAGGCCGCTGTGAAAGCAGCTGCTGCCCAGACGAAGGCGGCTGACGCAGCAAAGGTGGCCGTAGAGCTGCAAGCCGAGGCCAATAAGCAAGCAGCTGAGGCGTTGGGACGACAGGCCAAGTTGGCGGCTGAGAAGGCTGCCGAGCAGGCCAAGCTGGCGGCTGAGAAGGCTCAAGCCGCTGCGGCGAAGGCGCTGGAGAAGGCCAAGAACGAGGCAGCCAAGGCAGCCGAAGCGCTCAAGAAGGCCAACGGCAAGGGCAGAACAAACTGGGGCGTACTCACACCCACCCCGGCTGTCTCGCGGTTGATCCGAATGGGCTAAAGGCCCGGCCAATCGGAGCTTGTGTATCTGCGAAACCCGCCCTCTCGGCGGGTTTCGTTTGTTTGTAAGTGGTTTGGCCCCGGCTTTGGCCTTTCTTTGCGCTGCGCTCCCTAATTTCAGTGGACAACCCGGGGGCCCGGAGGAGACACACAATGAGACTCATACATTTAGCAAAGAACTTCACCATCAGGCTGGCTGCAGCAGGTGTCATGAGTGCGGTACTGGTGGCTCTGCCAGCGGCAGAGTCAGTTGCCAGCACGCACAAGGATTTCCACGTAGGCCACGAAAAGGTCTCTGTCGGCGTCCTCAACGCCAAGGGCGGAACCGCCGCTCTCACGGTTGACCCAACGGTTGCGACTGGAGCTGCTGCCCTAGGTATCGGCTTGGCACCAATCGCTAACGCGAGTGCACTTGGCAACGTCTGGTCGTTCCCCGTTCTGTCCGGTCGAATCATGTGGATGACTCGTCCAGCTGCTGGAGGAACGTCGGTGACAAGGCTCGTCGGGGGTGCGCTGCGACTTGATGGCGGGATCACGGCCACGAAGGGCACGACAACGGTGACAATCACGAACCTAGTCGCTGACCTCAACGAGGGACGCAACGGGAAGGTTGAGGCAAACATCAGCGGGATCCAGCATCACAGGGTCACCGTTCTTGTGGTCACCTCACCAACCGTTAACTCGGTGACGCGAACAGCCACTGCCGATCTGAACTTGAGCGAGCTGTCAGCGAAGCTGCTGAACAAGGCGCTCTCAACAACTTCGTTCAAGCGCGGGATGAAAATTGGAACCGTTGTAGTGACGGTTCCTGCTCCCGTCTGACGCGAGGGTGCGGTGTGCCGGGCGGTCGGGGGGCCGCCCGGCCATTCCGCGTCCTGAGGCGGAATGGCTCCTAGAACAGTCCATCCTGCTCGGGGTGGAGCAGAGCTGGGCCTTCATTACCCGGCTTCCCGACTGCCCTTGCGGCCTTCGCTTTCTGCATCCGGCCGGGATCAAGCGGCTTCAACAGTGCAACGGCAGCCCGGGCGTCAACCGTTGGGTCAAGCCAGCCGTCCATCTGGTCACGGTCAGCGAGGATCGCCGGCATCCGGTTGTGGATCGGCTCAACCAGCTGGTTTGGCTCCG
>JBAXCW010000027.1:0-8569 GCA_037141275.1 Actinomycetes bacterium | reverse complement strand
CGGCCTTCTCGTCTTCTCGGGCGCCTTCTGCCGCTGCCTTTGCGAAGAAGATGCCTAGGACGACCATCATCATGATGACGTCGGTAAGCATCATCAGGCCAGCCCCGATCTGCTGATCAGAGAGCGCCGTCAGGCCGTGCTGTTTGGCCCCACTTGCATAGAGGTCGGAGTAGAACGCCCGGTTGGAGACCAGGAACAGTGCACCCATCAGGATGCTGGCCATACGGCCCGCAAGGAGGTAGACAATCTTCCAGAGCTGGGCGGGCATAGGTCGGCGGTTGGGCTCTATTGCGGGCCACCAGAAGATCAGGTTGGCGAGGAGGAAGGATTGATGCTGGAGAGCGTGGACTAGGGGCTCCCGGGTGGCTGTTGTGAAGGCTGGGGCAAGGTGCCAGCCATAAAGAACGACGACGGACAGGGGCAGGGCCACAAGCGGCTTGGTCACAAACCGGCCTAGAGCCCTTATGGGCCGATTACGGGCAATGAGGACCAAGACTTCCTTTGGTGGGACGAACAGCCCCACAGGGGTCCTCAGGCCCGCCAGAAGGAATGGTGCGGCTATGTCAGCAATCAGGAGGTGCTCACTCATGTGCGCCCAGAAGAGCTGATCTGAGAACGCTGCCGGTGGGCCAAAGAGCCCGATGGTTACCAGCGACATTCCAGTCCACCAGAAGGCCTGTTGTCCGCGGGGCACTCGGAACCCGCGTCGGGACAGTCTGAGGACTGCTCGGAGGTATAGGCCAGCAGCGCCAGCCAAGAGAACAAAGATGACCGGGTCGAATACAAACATCAGGCCTAACCTAGGTTCCGCAGGGCAAGAAGGGGATCAGACAACGGCACGGATGATCAGCACCAACCCAACAACCACAACTCCCACAGCGACAACCCAGCCAAGGAACTTGAATGCCTCGGCTTCTGATCGGAGTGGGTTGAGCACTCGATTAGAGGATGTAGACGGAGAGGTACACGATCACCCACATGACATCAACGAAGTGCCAGTAGATGCCAGGGACTTCAATTCCCTGATGCTCGTCCGGAGTGAAGTGACCCTTGAATACGCGGACGGTTGCAAACAGGAGCAGTGTGAGTCCGATGAAGACGTGGGCGCCATGCAGGCCGGTGAGCCCGTAGAAGATGGAGGCCTGAGCGCTGTCGTATGGAGCAAACCCGAGGTGCACGTACTCGTTGATCTGAACGGTCAGGAACGTCGCGCCCAGAAGAAGCGTTGCCAGCATCCCGAGCTTCATCCCGCGGCGATTGCCGTGCTTGGCGGACTCAAGGGCCCAGTGCATTGTCACTGAGCTTGAGAGCAGGACGGCAGTGTTGAAACCAGCGATGATTTGGGGGAGCTCCTCGCCCGAGGCAGGCCAAGGGTTTCCGTTGACAACCCGGATGAAGAAGTAAGCCGTGAAGAACCCGCCGAAGACCATGATCTCGGAGACGATGAACAGCAACATTCCGAGTGTCTGCGCTTCTACCGTTGAGCTGTGATGCGCAACTGGCGGCCCGTGGTGTTCCCCGTGGTCGTGACCTGCGTCAGCGGTTCCTATTGAGGCAGCCTCCATGTCAGCCCTCCTGGCTCTCGGTATCGGAACCCACGGTTGCGGCTACTGGCTCTGGCTTCGCGCCACCCATGATGGCGTGGACCGCTCCAGGAACTCCGTACTCGTAAGGCCCGCCAACAACTGTCGGGATCTCATCGAAGTTGAAGATCGGCGGAGGTGACGAAACCTGCCATTCGAGCGTGAGCGACCGGTATGGGTTCGATTCTGCCTTGGCCCCGTTACGCCAGCTGTTGACCATGTTGTAAAGGAAGATCAACGTTGAGAGCCCGAGGAAGAACGATGCGATTGAGATGGCAAGGTTCCACGCTGCGAACTGCTGAGCGTAGTCAGCGACCCTTCGTGGCATTCCCTGGATTCCAATCACGTGCATTGGGGCGAAGGTCAGGTTGAAGAAGACAAGTGTTGCCCAGAAGTGGATCTTCCCGAGCTTTTCGTTGTACATCCTGCCGGTCATCTTCGGGAACCAGAAGTAGACGCCCGCAAAGATCGTGAACAGGGACCCGCCGAAGAGGACGTAGTGGATGTGGGCCACGATGAAGTACGTGTCCGAGACATGGATATCGAACGGAACCATCGCCAGCATTACGCCGGAGATACCGCCGAGGGTGAACATGGTCAGGAACCCGAGGGTGAAGAGCATCGGCGTGTCGAGGTGGATTACGCCCTTCCACATGGTCCCAAGCCAAGAGAAGATCTTGATTCCTGTGGGGACCGCAATGATCGCCGTGGTGACCATCATGGGGACACGGATCCAGTCCTGCATGCCCGAGACAAACATGTGATGGGCCCAGACTGTGAAGCCGAGAACCACAATCGCAAGGAGTGAGAAAGCCATCATTCGGTAGCCAAAGATGGGCTTTCTGCTCTTAACAGAGAGGATTTCGGAGACGATGCCAAAGCCTGGCAGCATCATGATGTAGACGGCCGGATGCGAGTAGAACCAGAAGACGTGCTGGTACATGACTACATTGCCTTGTCTTCCTCCGCCAATGGTGGCGTCAAAGAAGTGGAAGCCGAGAGCGACATCAAGCAGCACGAAGAACTGTGACGCCGCGATGAATGGCGTTGCGATTACAACGAGAAGCGACGTCGCGAAGTTCGCCCAGACAAGCAGCGGCATACGCCAGAAGCTCATTCCTGGAGCTCGCATCGTGATGATGGTTACTAGGAAGTTGAGTGCAGTTGCGATCGAGGAGGCACCGGCGAACTGGACGCCAATGCTGAAACACATCTGTCCCAAGGGCTGAGTAGTTGAAAGCGGAGCGTAAGCAGTCCAACCAGAAGCGAATGCGCCACCAGGCATGAGGAAGCTTGTTGTCATCAGGGTTCCGGCAATTGGAAGCAGCCAGAACGAGAGCGCATTGAGCCTTGGGAATGCCATGTCCGGAGCGCCGATCATCAGCGGCAGGACATAGTTGGCCAACCCTGCAAACACAGGGACGATGAAGAGGAAGATCAGCAGCGAGGCGTGCACGCTGAAGAGGCTGTTGTAGTCCTGTCCGTCGACGAACTGGCTCCCAGGAGCAGCGAGCTCAGCACGGACCATCATGGCCATCAGTCCACCGATGAACATGAAGAAGAATGTGGTGCAGACGTACTGGACGCCAATGACCTTGTGGTCAGTGTTTACCTTGAAGTAGTCGCGCCAGGAGTGAGCTCCATGCGAGGCGTGGTCTTCTGCGCGGGTTGGGCGGCCTGCTGCCCAGTAGAACCAGTAGTCAAAGGCTCCTAGGCCAACAAGGAAGAAGAATGGGACCGCAATCATCGAGACGATCGTGATCGCCGCGCCATCGATCAGCGGCGTGTAGCCGTAGAGGCTACGAATCAGTGTTGTGAGGCTGAAGCTGAAAGCCAACCCGAGGAGGGTGAAGGCAGCTGCGCGGTACCAGCCAGCGGTTTTGAGTTGGGCGGGCATTCAGATCTCCTTGGGTCAGCCGGTCTTGGCGGCTGATTTGGCCGCGAGCCAAGCTGTATATCGGGCGGGCGTAACAACATGAATGGTGGAGCGCATGATGCTGTGGCCGATGCCGCAGAGCTCAGCGCAAACGATTGGGTACGAACCAATTCGATTTGGGTTGACCTTGGTGTGGGTCGTGATGCCTGGAACAGCATCCTGCTTCATCCGCATTGAAGGAATCCAGAAAGAGTGGATGACATCAACGGCCTTGATGTCGAACTTGATCTGCTGACCAGAGCACGGGGCGCCCTCGCCGGTAGCTTCCGTTGTTGGCTTGCATGGGACATACATCTGCTCTGTCAGGAACTTCTTGCCGTTAGAGCCCGTGTATTCAAAGTCCCATGCGAACTGTTGGGCGTAGGCGGTTACCTGAATCTGGTCTGCCTTGGCAGCGTCAATCTCGCTCAGTACTGATGCGCCATATACGCAGAGGGCGGTGACAATGATCGAAGGAATCGCTGTCCAGATGATCTCCAAGCGAGTGTTTCCGTGGGTGGGAGGGCCATCAAGCTCCTCCTCGCCGGCACGCATCCGGAATCGGAAGACCGAGAAGAGTACGACGGTCGTGACAAGCACGAAGACTGGCACGGAGATGATGATCAGGACGTCATAGAAGGTGTCAATCGATGTTGCCTGTGTGGCCGCTGCTGTGGGGAACCAGTCGATCCAAAGACCGAGGGCGATCCCGACGGCGGAGGCAATAATGCCAATGCCGATCATCATGATTGCGTCGGAGCGGGTTACCTGGCGGGGGTTCTTCATCGCCACGGCACTCTATTCGTTCGGTGAGACGCGCCCGAACTTAGTGCGGTGCGTCCGGCGTTCATCGGTCGACGTCAGATGACGCTCGAAAGAAGGCGTGGACCGACCCGGTTAGCCCTAGCGGATGTCCTGAATTCGGAGGGAGCGACACCGTGGAGTCTTCGGAAAGCCTTGGCGAACTGAGCTGGCTGCTTGTAGCCGACTTGCCTAGCAACCTCCCGGACTGTGAGCGACTCAGAACTCAAGAGTTCTGCAGCTCTGGCCATCCGAACACTTGTGAGGTGGTCCCGGAAGGTTGTGGCACCCGCTTCCGTGAATGCCCGCTGGAGCTGACGTCGTGAGGAGGCAATTCGCTTGGCCAGACTCTCCAGCTGCAGGTCCTGACCATATTCCGCCTCAATCAGCACGCAGACCTCTCGATGAAGACTTGCTCTGTACTGGATGGTTGCAGGGCGCTGGGTGGCCATGCAGTTGGTACGGACGGCGGGTTAGCGTGGATCAACTAACCAGTCGACCGAACGGGATGAGGTGGGTAACTCCTAGCCCCGGAGGGCCGGAGCTACTCGCCTGAGGTGGCTTCTGGGAGTTCAGCGACTGACCGACGGGTATCGCCGATCCACCGCGTGAGGCACCCAACAAGCAGGACGGCGCCAACGGCTGTGATCCAGAGCGAAAGGCCGAGGCCGATGACCACGAGAGTGATTGCGATCGCAGTAACGAGGGGGATGGCTGACGGTCCAGGGAGGTGGATTTCCTCGCTGGCGGGCTGTGCCTTGACTTGAACTGGTTGGTCGACGCTCATAGTTAGGAAGCGTTGTACAGGATGGCGGCCACGAATGAGAGTCCAAACATCACAAAGCAGACTGCTCCGAGACTAAGTCCGATCTTGATGTTCTTTCTAGCGATGTCCCTGTTCATTTTGCGTCTCCTAGTTTCTTAGATCTTGGAATCAACAACCATCGCAGCAAAGAGGAGCGCGAGGTAGCCAAGTGAGTAGAGGTAAAGGCGTAGTGCGGCGGGCCGAGTAGCAACCTTCTGCAGCTTGATCGCAAGCCCAAGGAAGATCCCGTCAAGTATCAGGGATACCGCGAGATAGATAAACCCGAAGAGTCCACCGATGACCGGGAGCAGAGTGACGGCAATGAGAAGGATTGTGTAGAGGACGATCTGGCGGCGGGTCTCTTCTTCTCCACGGACGACGGGCATCATCGGCACGCCAACCTTGGCGTATTCGTCCTTCATCAGGAGCGAGAGAGCCCAGAAGTGGGGTGGAGTCCAGTAGAAGACGATCGCGAAGAGGTAGAGCGGTGCGAGGTCAAGGGAGCCGGTGACAGCAGCCCAGCCAACAAGTGGGGGAACAGCCCCGGCGGCGCCGCCAATCACAATGTTCTGCGGTGTTGTCCGCTTCAGCCAGAAGGTGTAAATCACGGTGTAGCCAAGAAACCCGCTGAAAGCGAGCAGCGCGGACAGTCCGTTGACGAAGAGGGTCATTTCGATCAGTGAGATCGCAGCGAGGATCAGGCCAAAAGCAAGCGCCGAACCTGGCCGTACACGGCCTGATGCGACGGGTCTGGATGCAGTCCGTTCCATGCTGAGGTCGATGTCCCGGTCATACCAGTGGTTTACGGCGCCAGCGCCACCTGCTGAGAGGTAACCACCAAGGCAGGTCAGAAGGACCAAGCTCACGGAAGGGCTGCCAGCAACAAGCATTGTCGCGACAGTCGTAAGCAGGAGGAGCGACTGAACCTTGGGCTTGGTCAGTTCTACGTAGTCACCGACAACACGACGAACTGCAGCGAAACCGCCCTCGTCCATCGCCGAGAGGCGAGACGCTTCCATCTCAGACTCCTGCGCTCGCGCGTTCAATCTCCGCGCGGATGTCCTTCATTGGCTCGACCGAACGAACCGTTGGGATTACGTCGAAGTTATGTACTGGGGGTGGTGATGGCGTGAACCACTCGAGGGTGTTGCCCTTCCATGGATCTGGTCCAGCGAGGGCGCCGCGAGTAAGGCTTCGAATGAAGTTGACCGTTACGAGGAGGATTCCGATGGCAAGGATGAACGATCCGACCGTGGAAATCATGTTCTCGGTCTGCCAACCGGTCCCAACTCCGTACTCGTAGATTCGTCGTGGCATTCCCTCAAGTCCAAGCGAGTGCTGGATCAGGAAGGTGACATTGAAGCCGACGAAGATAAGCCAGAAAGCAACCTTTGAAGTCTTCTCGTTGAGCATCCGACCAGACATCTTCGGATACCAGTAGTGGAGGCCGGCGAGCATGCCGAACACAGCACCGCCCATCAGCGTGTAATGGAAGTGGGCAACAACGAAGTAGCTGTCCTGGAGCTGCCAGTCGATTGGGAAGATGGCCAAGAAGATGCCGGTGATGCCGCCAAAGGCAAAGACTGAGAGGAAGCCAGCCGCGTAATAGAACGGCGACGCGGTCACGATTGAGCCCTTCCAGATAGTTGCAAGCCAGTTGAACATCTTCACGCCAGTGGGGATCGCCACGAGCAGCGTGGTGACCGTGAACAGTGAGAAGACCACGGTTGGCGCAGGCACCGTGTACATGTGATGGGCCCAGACGAGCATTGAGATCAGGGCGATCACGAGGGTGGAAGTGGCGATGGCTCGGTAGCCGAAGATTGGCTTGCGAGCAAACACGGGCAGGATCTCGCTGATCATGCCGAACGCTGGCAGAACGATGATGTAGACCTCGGGATGACCAAAGAACCAGAACAGGTGCTGCCAGAGGAGCGGGGAGCCGCCAGCCGTTGGGTCAAAGAATGCGGTGCCGTAGTTCCGGTCAAAGAGCAGCATCGTGACGGCGCCAGCTGCGACCGGAAGGGCGACGATGAGAAGGATGGAGTAGGTGAGCATCGTCCAGCAGAACAGTGGAATTCGGCTCCAGCTCATGCCAGGTGCGCGCATTGTGATCAGGGTGGCCACGATGTTTATTGCTGCCAAGAGTGATGAGACGCCGGTGAGGTGAATCAGGTAGATCCATGCGTCCTGACCGCCACTTGGGGAGTAAATAGCGGACGACAGTGGTGGATAAGACGTCCAGCCAGCTTCAGGCGGAGTGAAGAAGAGCGTTACGTAGAAAACTATGCCGCCGGCCAGAAGAAGCCAGTAGGAAAGGGCGTTCAGGCGCGGGAAGGCCATGTCGCGAGCGCCAATCTGCAGTGGCAGAACGTAGTTGGCGATACCAGCCATCATCGGGGCCACAAACAGGAAGAGCATGGTTGTTCCATGCATGGTGAAGAGCTGGTTGTAGTGCTCCGGTGTGATCAGCGAGTTGTTCGCGACACCAAGCTGAAGGCGGATCATCATCGCCTCGACTCCACCCAGAAGGAAGAAGCCGAAGGTCGTAACCATGTAAAGGATGCCGATTCGCTTGTGGTCCGTGGTCAGGAACCACGCAATCCAGCCTTGCTTGGGGGCAGGCGAGGCGACCTTGTGGGCCACGAGCTCTGGGAGTCCAGCGTTAGATGTTCCTGTTGTTGCTGACATTCCTGTGATCTCCCTTACTGCGCCGGTGCGAGGTTGGGGATCTGACCGTTGTCGGTCAGCTTCTGGCGGGTTGCGATGCCCTCCTGATTAGCGGCCTTGATACGGGCAGTCTGATCAGCGAGCCAAACCTTGAAGGCAGCTGGGGTTACAACCCGCACAGAGGCGAGCATGTTTGCGTGCTGCCGGCCGCAGAGCTCAGCGCACTGTCCCGTGTAGACATCACCAGTGGCATTCGTCGGGGTCGGAGCCTTGAACCAGGTGTAGTTAGTTGAACCTGGGACAGCATCGAACTTCCCGCCGAGACGAGGGATCCACCATGAGTGGATTACGTCGGTGGACTGAATCCGAAGGACTACAACCGTGTCTGATGGCGCGACCATCTCCGTGTAGACGAATGGGCTGTCAAGACGGTTGCCGTATGTGTACCGCCAGAGGTACTGGCGGCCAGTGACGTTGATAGTGATCTTCTTGCCATCCGGTGGGGTTGGGACTGGCACGAGGCCTGCCTCACGGGAGGACTGAGCAAACTCAGCAACCGGCTGGCCCTTTGGTGGGTCTGTGATGACCGGAAGCTTGATGAAGGTGATTGCTGCAAGCACGGCGACGAGAGCAGCCGCGCTGACAGTCCAGCCAATCTCAAGGCGATTGTTGCCTGTTGGTCCTGATGCGACGGCACCCTTGGACGCGCGGAACTTGATCAGTGCGTAGATCAGGAACAGTTCAACGCCGAGAAATACGATTACCCCGAAGAACAGGACGATGCGGTAAAGCTCA
>JBAXCW010000026.1:0-8901 GCA_037141275.1 Actinomycetes bacterium | reverse complement strand
GAGGCCTCATGCTGTTCGCACATCGCCGTGAGGCGTGCCCGCGACATGGCGCACACTCTCGGACTGCCTCATCTGACTCTCGATCTGCGGGAGGAGTTCCGTGCTGGCGTTGTTGACCCGTGGATCGACGGCTATCGAAACGGTGCGACACCGAATCCCTGTGTTCAATGCAACGGGAATGTCCGAATAGCACCGATGGTCGACCTTGCTGACAGCATTGGCGCCCAGGCTCTAGTTACTGGTCACTACGCCCGGTTCTCGGATGATGCTGCTGACGGGCTTGGGCTGCTATTGCGTGAGGGAGTGGACCCGGCCAAGGATCAGGCCTACGCGCTTGCCCGGGTTCCCCGCGAGGTCTTGGCCCGCATGGAGTTTCCTCTTGGCGGCATGCATAAGCCCGAGGTGAGGGACATCGCACGACAGGCTGGGCTGGAAGCGGCCGAGACTGCCGACAGTCAGGACCTTTGCTTCCTAGCGGGAATAGGCCGAGAGGCATTCCTCGCCCGTCACGGTGGGGTCAAACCCAATCAGGGTCCTGTCGTAGACCGGGAGGGTCGGCGAGTTGGTACGCATCGAGGTATCCACAACCACACGGTTGGTCAGCGCAAGGGTTTGGGGATAGGAGGAGGCGAGCCTCTCTATGTCCTCCGCACTGACTCAAAGAGCAACACTGTCACCGTTGCTCCCAAGGCAGCTATCTCCACGCTGCGTGTTGAACTTGTTGACCTTGATTTGAGAGCCGAGGCCAGTCGCGTGACGTCGGCGCGACTGCGACATCACGGAGCAACGGGGGATGCCTCGCTCGACTTGGGCGATGACGGCACAGCAGTACTTACGTTCGCGCAGCCAGCCGTGGCGGTTGCTCCCGGGCAAATGGCGTGTCTGCTTGAGGGGGACCTAATTGTCGGCTGCGCAACGATCTCGGGTGCCGGGGCTTAGACTGAAGCGCCCGTGACTACGACTGACGAGATCCGCAGCACATTCATTGACCACTTTGAGCGGGAGGGGCACCTTCGGCTTGATTCCGCACCCCTGGTGCCCGCGACACACGACGCTAGCGTGCTCCTTACAACGGCAGGCATGCATCCCCTCAAGCCCTACTTCCTTGGGCAAGAGACGCCCCCGAATTCGATTCTCACGTCATGCCAGAAGTGCTTTAGAACCACTGATATCGAGAATGTTGGGTCCACCGCTAGGCACCTCACCTTCTTCGAGATGCTCGGTAATTTTTCCATTGGGGAGTACTTCAAAGAGGGTGCCATCGCGCATGCCTGGAAGGTGGCAACGGAGGGGTTTGGTTTCGCTCCCGAGCAGATCTGGATCACAGTCTTTGCGGGTGACCCGGAGCTTGGCTTGGGTCCAGACCAAGAGGCCATCGACGCATGGATAGCCGTCGGCGTGGATCCGGAGAGAATCACCCAACTGGGGCGCAAAGACAACTTCTGGCAGGCAGGACCAACGGGGCCTTGTGGGCCGTGTTCAGAGCTCTACTTTGACCGTGGGTCGGAGTTCGGTCCCGATAGCGAGCGCCCAGGTGACGATGGCGAACGTCACCTTGAGTTTTGGAACCTTGTGTTTATGGAATATGAGCAATCTGCGAAGGGTGAACTGACGCCTCTGCCATCCAAGAACATTGATACCGGCATGGGTCTGAACCGGATGGCCGCGATTCTCCAAGGCGTCGGATCGGTTTTTGACACCGATCAGTTCATTCCACTGATGGCCCTCGGGCGGGCGCTGGCTACAGCGGAGGTGAGTGAACGTTCGCTTCGCATCCTCGCTGATCATTCCCGGGCAATGTGCTTTCTCATTGCCGACGGCGTCGTACCGTCGAACGAGGAGCGGGGTTACATTCTCCGTCGCCTGATGCGCAGGGCAATTCTTCACGGCCGCAAGCTCGGAATGGAGCCTGGTTTTCTTTTGGCATACGCGGAGGCTGTGGAGAAGGTCATGGCTGAGAACTATTCAGAGTTGATTGAGCAACGTGATGTGATCAGAACATGGGTTGCCGCTGAGGAAGAGGGCTTTGGCCGTACCCTCGTCGCCGGTTCAGAGTCGCTCGATGAGCTGATCTTGGCAGCTCGCAGTTCTGGACAAGAGGGTATCTCTGCCGCTGATGCGTTTCTCTTGCACGACACTCACGGATTTCCGATCGATTTAACGCTCGAGCTTGTCGCCGAGCATGGGCTCGGCGTCGATGAGGCTGGATTTGAGCTGCTGATGGACGAGCAAAGGGAGCGCGCGCGGGGAGGTTCTGCGACGGCGAGCCCTAACGGTCAGGCATCTACGCTAGATCTGGCCGCTGCGCAACTCGCCAAGACGGGTGCTCCGTCTGAGTTTGTCGGCTATAGCGATACTGAAGCTACCGCTACCGTGAGCGCGATTGAGGCCATTGACGACGGTGCATTTTTGCTCAAGCTGAACGAGTCGCCTTTCTACGCAGCGGGAGGCGGTCAGGTCGGCGATGTTGGGCAGGTTGTTATTGCCGGCGGCGAGGTTGGAGAGGTCACCTCTGTTCTGCGGGTAGGGGATGACCAAGTAATTGTCGTCACTGGACTGACTTCCGCTCCGGAGGTCGGGAGCAAGGTTCATGCACGCGTCGAGAGTGAGAGTCGGTTTGCGACCCAGGCCAACCACACTGCCACCCACCTGCTCCACGCGGCCTTGAGAGAGCGGCTTGGCAGTCATGTGAGGCAGGCAGGCTCATATGTTGGTCCAGACAAGCTGCGCTTTGACTTCACTCACGGAGAGGGGCTCACACAGGCTGACATCGGAGCGATTGAAGATCAGGTCAACGCACAGATCCTCTCCAACCAGGATGTGACCTGGTCTCAGACCACGCTTGATGCCGCCAAGGAAAAGGGCGCCATGGCTCTGTTTGGGGAGAAGTACGGTGCTGTCGTACGCCTGGTAGAGATCGGGGACGGCAACTTTTCACGCGAGCTCTGCGGTGGAACACACGTCCGGTCTACAGCGGAGATCGGCTGCTTCAAGATCACCTCAGAGGGTTCAAGCGCGGCGAATGTTCGCAGAGTTGAGGCGGTTACAGGGCCAGTTGCTATCGGCCTTCTGCGTGAGCATGATCTGGATTTGTCGGATATCGCGAACCAGCTCAAGACCACCCCGGACGCAGCCGCTGAGTCAGTCAGGAAGCGGTTGGAGCGACTCCGTGAGCTTGAGAAGGTTGCCGAATCTAGCGCTGCTGTAGATCCGGCTGGGCTCTCGGCGCAGGCAACGGATGTCAACGGGCTGTCCTGTGTCTTTGTTGAGGTCGCCGATGTTGGAGGCAAGGCGCTGCCTGATCTGGCTGACCGAGTGCTCGGCCTGTTGGGCGAGGACTCCGTCGTTGTGATCGCTTCGAGAGCTTCGGATAAGGTCGATTTGATTGCAGCCGTGGGTCCAGGCGCTATCGGACGGGGCGTCAAGGCCGGGGAGATTGTCGCCAAGGCCGCGAGCGTTGTCGGCGGCGGGGGCGGAGGCAAGGACTCAATGGCTCGTGCCGGAGGCAAAGACCCAGAGCTAACACCTGACGCATTGCTCGCTGCGCGCGCCGTCGTAGAGGCAGCTACGGGATGAGCCGTGTGGTCGCTCTCGATCACGGATCGGCTCGGTGTGGTGTTGCGAGCAGCGACCCGTCCGGGACGATCGTAACTCCGCTTGAGGCAATCGCCAAGCCGGATACGCCAGCAGGGATGGAAGCAATCAAGGATGTTGTTCAGGAACGCGAGGCGGCGCTAGTCATCGTCGGCCTCCCCCTCAGTATGGATGGTGGAGCGACGGAGCAGACCAATCGCGTTCAGCACTTCGCCGCTCAGCTAAGGAAGCTGCTGTCGCCAGTTGATGTTGAGGTCTTTGATGAGCGGCTGACCACGAAGGCCGCGCAGGAGATAGGAGGCACCTCAAGCGAGGACTCCCGGGCTGCAGCCGTGTTGCTAGAGAGATGGCTTGCAGTGTCGGAGGAACAGTGACCATCCGGGGGAGAAGGCTCGTCGCTGGTACTGCCCTGCTGGGACTGGTTGTTCTTCTGGCGGGGTGGATCATGCTCTTTCAACCGTTCCACGGATCACCCTCGGAAACATCCGTCACCGTCACGGTGCCCAAGGGCGAGAGTGTTTCGGCGATTGGTCAAAGGCTTGAGCAGGCTGGGGTGGTTGATGATGGCTCTCTGTTCGCCCTTAGGGTCCGGCTAGCTGGTGATGCAGGCAAAATCCACGCCGGAAGCTTTGTCCTCCACTTGGGGATGTCCTACGGTGACGCGCTTGCGGTTCTGACGGGAGCAGAGATCTCAAAGGGACGGTCGTTCACCATCCCTGAAGGGCTCTCCCGGGTTGAGATCAACCGTTTAGCTTCCAAGAATGGTCTTGTGGGCTCCTATCTTGATGCCTCCCGGGCCTCCCCGTTACTTAAGCCAGGGGCTTACGGAGCGCCCGCCGGTGCCAGCCTTGAGGGGTTTCTCTTTCCCTCGACCTATGACCTGAGGCTTCCTCCGCGCAGCGCCGAGCTCGTCACCGCGCAACTCAATGCCTTCCTGAGGGAGTTCAAGACAGTGGATATGTCGTATGCGAAGTCGAAGAACCTCACGGCGTTTGATGTGCTGACGATCGCCGCGATGGTGGAGCGGGAGACGGCTGTCTCCAAGGAACGACCACTTGTGGCGGCGGTGATCTGGAACAGGCTGCACCAGCACATCCCGCTCGGGATTGATGCGACGACCCGCTATCAGTACGGGAACTGGCTCAGGCCCCTGCGGCAGTCCGAACTTGCCAGCCACTCCCCTTGGAACACGCGTAATAGACAGGGCCTTCCTCCCGGGCCGATTGGCAACCCAGGGATCGCCTCGATCCAGGCCGCGGCGCGGCCCGCAAAGACACCATTCGTCTATTACGTGGTCAAGCCATGGACCTGCGGTGAGCACACCTTTGCCGTGACGGAGACGGCGTTCAACCAGGCTGTTGCCGCGTACAACCAGGCGCGCCAAGCAAACGGCGGTCAGGCGCCGACCAAATGCCGCTGACCGGGGTAGCGGGCTGGCCAGTTGCCCACAGCCGCACTCCGGCGCTGCACGCAGCAGCCTTCAATGACCTTGGACTTCAGGGGTGGGAGTCGCAGCTCTTACCAATTCCCCCAGATGTTTTTTCGGAGACGGCAGCAGCGCTTCCCGGCTCGGGGTTTGTGGGAATCAACGTGACCATTCCCCACAAAGAGGCCGCCTTCGCGCTGGCTGATGTAGCCACCGCTGATGCAACCGCGATCGGGGCTGCGAACACGCTCACCTTCCGTGACGGGACTATCCACGCCGCCAACACGGATGCTCCCGCCATCAGGGGCGCGCTCCTTGCCAGCCTTGGGACCGCGTCACTAGAGGGCTTGAGTGTTTTGGTACTGGGAGCTGGAGGTAGCGCGCGTGCGGCCGCCTACGCCGCCGTCTCGGGCGCCGCCGCTGAGGTCAGCGTCTGGAACCGGACTCCGGAGAGAGCTATCGCTCTGGCGGCAAGCATTGATGGGGTTGGTGATGTAGCCGAAGCTGGTAGGCCAGATGTCGTAATCAACGCCACATCAGTGGGTCTCACGTCTGGCGACAAGATTGTGGATCTTCCTTTAGAGAAAGGGGATCTTGGTGATTGTCGCCTGCTGGTGGATCTTGTCTATGGAGAGCATCAGACGCCGATTGCCTCGCTCGGAGAAGAACTTGGGCTCACGGTCGTTGATGGTCTTGAAATCCTCGTCAGGCAAGGCGCGCTGTCGATTGAAATCTGGACCGGCGGACTGCCTTCACTCGATGTCCTTCGAGAGGCAGTTAAGCGAGCTCAGTGAGCTGGCCGGACACGGAATTCACTACGGTCGCGCGGGGCAGACGCTGCTGAGGCTCTGAGAGATGCGCTGGCGCTCCGAATCCCGCTAGCCCAAGCTGGGACCGGAAGACGAACCTGAAGGAGGGCTTTCCAAGTGTCGGTGTTGATCACTCCGGTCTGCGGTAGGCCCCGTGATCCTTGAAACTGGGTCACTGCTGTGACGGTGGTTGTGCCGAAGGTGCCGTCCACCTTCATTGTCTGACCAGCCTGTTTGAGGTGTAGCTGCGCCCAAATAGTGAAGTCGCCCTTCGCGCCCCGGCTGAGGGTGTACCAACTGGGCGATACCGGTGCCCTCGGTGGCCACGCGATCTGCGCACCAACAAATGGCCAAAGAGTGAGCGCGGCTTCTTGCCAGTCCCACCAGGACACACCGGGGGAGCCCCAGACGGCCGCGAGAGAGCGGAATCGGAGAACTTCCCGGTTGGGGGGCTTCTGCCAAAGCTGTCCAAGCGGGAATATGGGACGGCCATAGAGAAGGTTTGTTCGGTACGTGTGGGTCATCACGTTGTCCACGCCTGATCCAATGTCGCGCCAGTAGACCTGTGGTTGGCTGTACTGAGCGCCTCCAGGCCCGAAGAACACGGAGTAGGGAAAAGTCTGGTGGTAGTCCGCCCACGGATAGCCCGCGAGGGAAATCGGGTACCAGCGCCCAACTGCCTTCCTGACCAGCGATATGTAAGTGAGGGCCTGTCTGTAGCGGCCCTCGTATTCAGTTTCGGCGTCAATCGCTAGGCAGTCGGCTCCTAACTTGACTGCTTTGATAGCCACCGCTGCCTCGGCTGAAGGGGATTTGCCATAGGCGTAGGGCCAGGCACAGACCTGAATTCCGGCGGCGTGAAAAGTCCGGATCAGTGGAGTGTTGAACTGAGGCCAGCTATGTATTCCGTCACCAGCCTTGAGGAAGACGGTTGTGACGTCATGCGCCTTTGCACGAGTGATGATCTGAGTCAAGTCGCCCCCCTCAGTGTTGGCGAGTTGCCAGATCCACATGCCGCTGCCGTCGAATGCTGACCCGGTTGGCCTTGGTGTTGGAACTGACGGCTTAGCTAGAGGTATGAGCCGACCAAATGGCACGGACCAGCGCGTGCTGGTTGCGCTGACTCTGATTGGTCCAGCCTTGGCACCGAGGGGGATTTGAACAAGGATCCGGTTGGCTCTGATGCGGCGAGCCACCACGCGGAGTCCACCCGTGAAACGCACCTTTGGGCCCGGGGACGATGAATCAAGTTGAACCATGATCCAAGATCCGAAAGGAACTCGGCTATTAGGCCCGCAGGCCACGGCGGGCCAGCAACGGAAGCTGATGATCTTTGGCGTCTTGGGTGGAGCTGTAACCACGGCCGAACTCAGCTCTGGCATGCAGCAGAGGGCGATGCTCACCGCGGCGAGCAGGAATGGTTTGGCCCAAGCGGCTCTAATCATGAGTGGCATCCTCGTCTCATTCGAGGTTAGGGCACCCATCACCTTCGGGTCGGGGTCAGGTAGCGGCCTGCAAAGTCTCGTGCGAGCCGCTAGCGTCGCCCAGATGGAAGACGCGCCTCAACAAAAAGATGACGCCACAGAAGTAGACGATCTTAAGTGTGGACCCTGCTCAGGTAAAGGCAGCGTTCAGAGCAATGCGGGCGGCGAGCCGCATGCTGTTGTCTGCCCCTGGTGTGAGGGAACCGGCAAGCGGATCCCCGAGCATGATTCGCAAGAGGCTGGCGAGCGACTCCGCGAGCAGCCCCCCGCTAGCGACTAAAGGCACCATCGATTGAGTTGTGGCGTTGGACTCGGCGCAGCTCGACTAGAGGGGCGTAACAAGGCTGCCTATGGCCTAGTCCACCTGTGGACAAAGGCATAGCGATAGCTGTCTGCTTGGTGGCCTGCATCACCGATCTTCGCTGTAGGAGAATCCCGAACTCCATCACATATTCTGGGCTTGTTGCTGTTGTTCTGGTACGCATCGCGTCACAGGGCGCAGACGGACTCGAGGCCTGCCTGACCGGTCTAGCTACTGGGATTCCTGTGATCGGCTTGTCGCTCAAGCGGCCCGATGGGTTCGGTATGGGCGATGCCAAGCTAATACTGGTGCTACTTGCCGCCTTTGGAACCAATGGTGTCTGGGGTGTGTTGATTGCTTGCGCTGGGGGCGCAGCGTGGGGTTGCGTGTGTGGGGCACGGGCCCGGCGCGAATCGATACCTCTAGCACCGTTCATAGCTGCAGGAGCTATCGCGGCCACCATTCCATGGTGAGCCCTGCGTAGACTGACGCTATGAACTTCAGGTTGATCACAGCTGGCGAGAGTCACGGCCCAGGCCTGACTTGCATTGTGGAGGGGATTCCTGCTGGCCTTGAACTCACTCAAGACGCCATTAACGGCGATCTAGCGCGACGTCAGCTTGGACATGGCCGCGGTGGGCGGATGAAGATCGAGACGGACAAGGCTGATGTCACAGCGGGAGTAAGGCACGGACTGACCCTCGGTGGTCCGATCTGTCTGAGCGTCACAAATGCGGATTTTGCGAACTGGGAAGACCGAATGAACCCGTGGCCTGTAGAGCCCGTCATTGATGAGGTCCATCTCCCTCGCCCAGGTCACGCCGATTTGCCAGGTGCGTGGAAGTACGACTTCACTGACGTGAGGAATGTCCTTGAGCGCGCAAGTGCACGTGAGACCGCCGCCCGCGTGGCCGGTGGGGCTGTCGCTAAGGCGATGTTGGCCGCAGTTGGCGTCCAAGTTCGTTCCCATGTCGTCCAAATTGGCACTGTGATGGCTCCTGAGGTTGACAACCCACCCCTTTCTGACTTCGATGCTGTTGACGCATCGCCCGTTCGCTGCCTTGATGCTGATGCCAGCGCCGCAATGGTCGAGGAGATCAATGTCCTCCGCAAGAAGAACGAGTCAATCGGCGGGACATTTGAGGTCCGGGTCTGGGGTCTTGTTCCAGGGCTTGGATCACATGTCTCATGGGAAGATCGGCTTGATGGTCGACTGGCCCAGGCTGTTATGTCTGTGCAAGCAATCAAGGGCGTAGGCATTGGCGATGGGTTTGATCTCGCGGGGCG
>JBAXCW010000025.1:0-8904 GCA_037141275.1 Actinomycetes bacterium | reverse complement strand
CCTTGAGCCGTCGGCCAAGGGAACCAAGTTCTCCTACGCCAACGAGTTCAACCCACCGGCAGGTCCGATAGGCCGCATTGCCGCCAAGGCCCTTGTCGGCGACATTCCAAAGCGTGAGGCTGAAGAGTCACTTAAGCGCCTGGCCAAGAACCTCAGCCGCGCAACCTGACGCTCTCGCGCTGACATGCCACTTTTGTCCCTCTTACCTAATTCATGTTAGGTTTGATTAGGAGCAGATTTGCATGTGTCTAATATAACACTGAAAGGATAAGTAATTTAAGTGAGTACATTTGTGGATAAAGCACTAACCGAACTGAAGCGCGAACGTAGAGCAATCGAGGCCGGGATTGACCGCCTCGAGAAGGAACTCAAGAACCTTGAAAACGCCGAGCAGGCCTTAGCCAAGCTCGGTGGTGGAGTACTTGCCCAGGCTGAGACCCTTGTCCGCGGTGGCCGAAAGGCCGCCGCATCAGCAAGCACCCGTACCCGTGGTGCTGCCCGCAAGCCAAAGCCAGCAGCACGCCGCAAGTCAGGCTCAGGCCAGCGCGGACGGCCACCAGGAACAGGCAAGCGCCAGCAGCAAGCAATCCGCCTTGTAACGGCAGCAAACGGCATTACGCCAAAGCAGCTGGCAACCAAGATGAAGATGGAACCCACCTACCTCTACAGGCTCCTCCCAGAGCTCGAGAAGGCCGGGCAGCTTAAGAAGGAAGGGCGCCTCTGGTACTCGACCGACGCAAAGGTCAGTAGCTAGAAGCAGTCGCTGCGGTCCCCGGCTCCCCCACACGGGAGCCGGGTCGCAATCGCAGTTCTGGGCTTAGATCAGACCAAGTCCGCTGACGGCATCGCGCTCTTCGCGCAACTCGCCAACAGTGTGGTCAATCCGACCACGTGAGAACTCGTCAACCTCAAGGCCCTGGACAATGCTCCAAGCGCCACCCTCACAGGTGACTGGGAAGCCGGAGATGAGACCCTCGTCGACGCCGTAGGAGCCGTCTGAGACGACACCCATGGAGACCCACTGACCATCAGTGCCAAGCACCCAGTCGTGAATGTGATCGATGGCCGCGTTTGCGGCAGAGGCAGCTGAGCTCGAGCCACGGGCTTCGATAATCGCCGCGCCTCGCTTGCCAACCGTTGGGATGAACGTGTTTTCGTACCACTCACGGTCATTGACAACGTCAAGCGCTGGCTTGCCGTCGATCTGGGCGTGCTCAAGGTCCGGATACATGGACGGTGAGTGATTGCCCCAGACACCGAGGTGGCTGATCGCCTCAACGCTGACACCAGTCTTGGCTGCAACCTGCGCAAGGGCGCGGTTGTGGTCAAGACGGAGCATCGCCGTGAAGCGTTCGTTGGGGACGTCAGGCGCGCTGTTCATTGCGATCAGAGCATTCGTGTTAGCTGGGTTGCCGACCACGAGGATCTTCACATCCTCAGCTGCGTTGTCGTTGATGGCCTTGCCCTGAACCGTGAAGATCGCGCCGTTAGCCTCAAGCAGGTCTGCGCGCTCCATTCCTGGACCACGGGGCCGGGCTCCGACGAGGAGGCCGATGTTGGTCCCATCGAATGCCTTGTTGGGATCATCGGTTGCCTCAATTCCTGCGAGCAGCGGGAATGCGCAGTCCTCAAGCTCGTAGGCGACGCCTTCGAGTGCGCCCACTGCCTGAGGAACCTCGAGGAGACGCAGTTCAACTGGGGTGTCTGGCCCAAGCATCTGGCCGCTTGCAATACGGAACAGCAGCGCGTAGCCGATCTGTCCTGCGGCGCCGGTTACGGTCACCTTCACTGGTGTGTTGCTCACTTTGTTGTTTCTCCTTGTATTGAGATTGTCTTGGTGTTGGAGGCTGGGCGTTAGGAGCCCATCTCCTCGATGACTGCGTCGGCGAACTCACTGGTGCCCACTGCTGTCGGGTCGTCACGGGTGGCCTTGAGGTCATAGGTGACCTTGTCGCCCTTTTCAATGACTGCCGCGATCGCGTTTTCAAGTCGCTCAGCTGCGTCCTTCTCGCCGAGGTGGCTGAGCATCAGAACGCCTGAGAGCATCAGCGCGGTCGGGTTGACCTTGTTGAGCCCCTTGTACTTGGGAGCTGAACCGTGGGTTGCCTCGAACACTGCTGCTGCCGTCCCGATATTTGCTCCGGGAGCGAGCCCGAGGCCGCCGATCATGCCGGCTCCAAGGTCGCTGACAATGTCGCCGTAGAGGTTTGGCATCACGACAACGTCGTACTCCTCTGGCCGCGACACGAGCTGGTTGCAGAGGTTGTCGATGATCCGGTCCTCAAACTCAATCTCCGGGTGGCGCGCCGCAACCTTGCGGGCGACATCCAGGAAGATCCCATCTGAGAACTTCATGATGTTGGCCTTGTGGGCTGCAGTGACCTTCTTGCGCCCGTGCTCCTTTGCGTACTGGAACGCAGCTTCAACAATCCGCTCAGAGCCGTGCTCGGAGATGTACTTGAGGGAAATGCCGCTGTCCTCAGGGATCTCACTGCCAAGCTCCGCCACAACTTCACGCATGCGCGCTTGGCCTGGGCTGCCTATCTCGAACTCAATTCCGACGTACATCCCTTCCGTGTTCTCACGGAAGATCACAAAGTCAGTCTCTGGATAACGGGTGCGGACACCGGCATAGGACTTGCAGGGCCTTACGCAGGCAAACAGGTCCAGTTCCTTGCGCAGCAGCACGTTGACTGAACGGAAGCCGGAGCCAATCGGAGTTGTTGTCGGTCCCTTGATGCCAACCTTGGTGCGGCGGAGGGAGTCGAGGGTGCGATCCGGGAACGGAGTTCCCTCTTCCTCGTAAATATCCACTCCTGCTGGTTGAACGTCCCAGATGAACTCAACGCCGGTCGCCTCAAGGACGCGCCGTGTCGCTTCAGCCAGTTCGGGTCCGGTGCCGTCACCGGGAATCAATGTCACTTCGTATGCCATGCCGACTTCTCTCGTTTGTGGGCGGATTGCCTTCACTGTGCCTCGCCGCTCGGGACGGGGCGCGCCCCGATGCTAGCGCTGACGCGGATTACTGGGATGATGGAAGCAATGTCAGTTGAGAAAATCGTAAGTGCGCAGGCAACAAGTGACCCGAGGCTCGTGGCACCAAACCAGCCGCCGCCACTCGCCAACGTCGATCTCTTCGCCACAAACCTGCCACTTGTGGAGTCACTGCAACGCAGCGGGGTCGCCGCCTGGGCTGACCGCTGCGTTGAGATCGGGACGCTTGCCGGCGAGCCCGAGGTCCTCGCCCTTGGTGCCCTTGCCAATGACAACCCACCTCAGCTGAAGGCGTTTGATCGCTACGGCAACAGGGTTGACGAAGTTGAGTACCACCCCGCCTACAACGACCTGATGGACGTCGCTTGCGGCAACGGCCTTCACTCCCTGCCGTGGACTGAAGATCAGGGTGGGCACGCAGCCCGCGCCGCCATGTTTATGACTTGGTCCCAAGTTGAAGCCGGCCACGGCTGCCCTGTCTCGATGACTTACGCCGCGGTTCCAGCACTGCGGGCGACCCCCGCGCTGGCAGCTGAGTGGGAGCCACTCCTGACGCGAAACGCCTACGACGGCCGCTCCCTTCCAGCCTCCGAGAAGAACGGGGCGCTGGCAGGAATGGCAATGACCGAGAAGCAGGGCGGCAGTGACGTCAGGGCCAACCTCACAACTGCCACACCAACAGGAGGCTCTGGGGACCCGTGGTTGATCGACGGCCACAAGTGGTTCTGCTCAGCGCCGATGTGCGACATCTTCCTGATCCTCGCCAAGACCGATGAGGGTCCAACTTGCTTCGCTGTGCCGCGATTGCTTGGCGCAGACAAGCGCAACGGCATCCGAGTCCAGCGCCTCAAGGACAAACTTGGCAACCGCAGTAACGCCTCATCGGAGATTGAGTTCCACGGGACGCATGGCTGGTTGGTTGGCGAGCCCGGACGCGGAATCCAAGCGATCATTGAGATGGTCAACCACACGCGGCTTGACTGCGTCCTAGGGTCAGCCTCCGGCATGCGTTGGGCACTTGCCCAAGCCGCCCACCACGCAGCGCACCGCTCAGCCTTTGGCAAGGTAATCGCCGAGCAGCCAATGATGCAGGGCGTCTTGGCCGACCTTGCTCTTGAGAGTGAGGCCGCGACAGTCCTGGGGATGCGATTGGCGTCTGCGTACGACTCGGACTCTGAGGACGAGGCCAAGTTCCGCCGTATCGCGACCGCAGTAGGCAAGTACTGGGTCTGTAAGCGCCAGCCGGCCATGGTGGCTGAGGCGCTTGAGGTCTTGGGCGGAAATGGTTATGCGGAGGAGTCCGGTCTTCCACGCCTTTACCGCGAGGCTCCGCTGAATGGAATTTGGGAAGGCTCAGGCAATGTGATGTGCCTCGACGTTCTGCGCGCAGCAGCTCGCGAGGAAGGAACGCTTGAGGCTCTACTTACTGAGATCCGGCTTGGATCTGACGCAGTGCCCGAGCTGGAGGCAATCGCCCGGGACTCTGAGTCAGCTCTAGCCGACCCTCGTGCCGCAGAGCCGAGTGCGCGTCTCATAGTTGAGCGCCTCGCAATCGGCCTCCAAGCCTCGCTTCTCACCAGATTTGCTCCGCAACATGTCGCAGATGCATTCGTGACAACCCGCGTCCGTGGCGAAGGCGGTCGCGCGTTTGGAGCAGTTCCGGCAGGGTTAGAGACAGAAGATCTAGTGGCTCGCGCAACACCCCACCTCGGCTAGCAAGCCGCGCGCCTGCCACCATCGGAAGAGATGGGAAACAGAAACAAGTCAATTCAGCTGTTCAGAATCTTTGGAATCCGCGTTGGCGTGGACTTCTCGTGGTTCGTGATCCTGTTCCTCGCCATCTTCTGGCTATCAGGCGTCTTCAAGACCATCCTTGGCGGCCAAGACACGACCGCGTACCTCACTGCCGTCGCAACCGCGCTCCTCTTCTTCGGCTCACTGCTGGCCCACGAACTCGGTCACGCCCTTGTAGCGCGACGAAATGGCATCGGAGTCCCAAGCATCGACCTATGGATGCTGGGCGGGATGGCAAGGATGGAACGGGACGCTGAAAGCCCAGGCGAGGAGTTCAAGATCTCGATCGCTGGACCGATCGTCTCGCTGCTGGTCGCAGTCATCTGTCTGGCCATCGCAGCAGCTGTCGCCAGCCCCCGTGAGGCACTTTCGGCCGCGGAGCTGAAGGGCACCGTGACGGTCTCACCCGCTTTCTTAGCCCTCTCGTTCGTGGCCACGATGAACATCGTCATCTTCATCTTCAACCTGATCCCCGCTTGGCCGCTTGATGGCGGTCGCATCGCCCGCGCAATCGCCTGGAAGGCAACCGGCTCCCAAACCCGCGCGACAATCATCAGCGCTCGGCTAGGGCGGGGCTTCGCTTGGATCCTCGCCGCAGCAGGGCTCTTTGAGATCCTGAATGGAAGCCTGACCGGCCTGTGGTGGCTGATGCTCGCGTTCTTCATCGGGCAGGCAGCCCGTGGCGCGATCGTCCAAAGCCAGATGACACGCCGCTTGGCCGGCCGGACCGTGATGGACCTGATGGACCGGCACCCGGTCAGCCTCCCCGCTGACACCGACGTAGTCCGCGCAGATGAAGAATGGTTCACGCGCTACGGCTGGTCTTGGTTCCCTGTGGTTGACGATCTTGGCCGCTTCATGGGCATCGCCAAGGAGGAACCAGTTCGCCAAGCCGCGCTGCTGCCTGGCGCCGGCGAGCCACAGACTGTTCGAGATGTGATGGACCGTGGGTCCGTCAACGAGTGGTCGGTTGAGGAAACCGCATCAATCGAATCTGTCTTGGAGTCCCAGGGCCTCGGCCACAATGGGGCCCTGATGGCCGTTGATGAGACCGGGGTGCTGATGGGTGTCATCACGGTTGAGCAAGTCCGGGCTGCACTGCGCGAGCGGGCCGGGTAGGCTCCCAATTGCGCGGTCACGCCCACTCCCGCGAGCAGGGCGCGCAGGCGTTCACCGAATATCTTCGGTGATGATCCAACTACAGTCAGAGCGAGTACAAAGAGCATGCCTAGTCACGACGTATTGATTATCGGAGCCGGCCTCGCAGGACAGCGCGCAGCCCTTGCTGCAGCAGAAAAAGGCGCCACCGTAGCCATCATCTCCAAGGTTCACCCTGTTCGTTCGCACTCAGTTGCAGCAGCCGGCGGCATCAACGCTGCGCTCAACCCTGAGGACTCGTGGGAGTCACACGCATTCGACACAGTCAAGGGTTCGGACTACCTCGGCGACCAAGATGCAATCGAGGTCATGTGCAAGGAGGCTCCTAACGAGATCCTCTGGCTTGAGCACGCAGGCGTCACCTTCCACCGCAACGACGTTGGGCAGCTCGGTACCCGTGCCTTCGGCGGCGCATCCCAAGCCCGCACGTACTACGTAGCCGACATCACAGGTCAGGCAATCCTTCACGTTCTCTACGAACAGCTGATGAAGCACCACGAGCAGATCGACCGTTACGAGGAGTGGTTCACGACCGAACTACTGCTTGATGACTCCGGCAACTGCGTCGGGGCCGTCTGCCGCAACATCCGTGACGGACAGCTCCAGATCTTCAACGCCAAGTCGGTAATCCTCGCCTCAGGTGGTGCGGGACAGGCATTCAAGCCAACGACTAACGCTCTGATCTGCACGGGTGACGGCATCGCCCAGGCCTACCAAATTGGCGCGCCGCTGATGGACATGGAAATGATCCAGTACCACCCCACAACCCTTGCTGAGAACGGCTTCCTGATCACCGAGGGTGCCCGCGGTGAAGGTGCTCACCTCTACAACGCTCTGGGAGAGCGCTTCATGGAGAAGTACGCGCCCAACAAGCTTGAGCTTGCTTCCCGCGATGTCGTATCCCGCGCCGAGCAGACTGAGATCAACGAAGGCCGTGGCTTCCCAGACGGCACAATCGCCCTTGACATCACAAAGGTTCCGCGCAAGCGGACCCTTGAGGCACTGCGCGAGATCGTCAACATCGGCCGCGACTTTGCTGGCGTGGACATCACCCGTGAGCCAATCCACATCAAGCCTGGCATGCACTACATCATGGGTGGCGTCAAGACTGACGTCGACGGCCAGACCCCTATCAATGGGCTATATGCCGCTGGTGAAGTTGCCTGCGTTTCCGTCCACGGTGGCAACCGGTTGGGTGCCAACTCACTGCTTGACACGCTGATCTTCGGCCGTCGCTCGGGTGAGCACGCCGCTGACCAGGCCCTCTCGAAGGCAATGCCTTCAACCAGCCACTCCAAGATTGCCGACACGCAGAGGAAGTTCGACTCAATCCTCAACCGCGACGCTGGCGGCCGCCGGATCTCTGAGATCAAGAATGAGCTCGGCGAGACGATGAACCGCTACGCAGCCGTCTACCGCGACCAGGCTGGACTCGAGACAGCCCATGAGATCGTCCGCAGACTCAAGGAAGAGGCAGCAGTCGCGCCAGTTGACGACAAGGGCACGGTCTTTAACCAGGACCTCCTCGGTGCAGTAGAGCTTGAATACATGCTTGACGTCGCAGAGTGCATCGTTGTTGGCGCCAAGGAGCGCAAGGAGTCCCGCGGGGCACAGTTCCGAACCGACTTCCCTGAGCGCAACGACGCCGAATGGCTCAAGCACATTGATGTCTCGCGCAATGGCGACGACGCCCCAAGCGTGACCTACTCGCCCGTCACAATCACCAAGTGGGAGCCGCAAGAGCGGACCTACTAGACCAACCCGGGAACCAACACACATGCCTGAATACACACTTCGCCTCCGCCGTTACAACCCTGAATCCGGGGAAGCTCCCCATTACGAGGACTTCAAGGTTGAACTTGAAGGCCATCGCTCAGTGCTTGAGGCAATCCTTCAGGTCCGCGGCGAGCAAGACGGTTCAATCGGCGTGCGCTGCTCCTGCCGGGCAGCCATCTGTGGCTCATGTGGTGTCCGCACCAACGGCAAGCCAGGCCTTGCCTGTCACACCCACCTTGACGCCGCTGCCAAGAACAGCAAGCACGGCGAGAACGTAATCGTCGTCGAGCCAATGGGCAACATGCCGGTCATCAAGGACCTGATCGTGGACATGGAAGAGGTCCACTGGAAGAAGATTCGTCGCGTCACCCCATGGCTCGTCGCCAAGGAGCCAGTGCCGGAGCGCGAGTACATCGTTCCTCACGAGGCAATGGTCGATGTAACCCAGACAATGGCCTGCATCCAGTGCGGCGCCTGCGTTTCCGACTGTCTGACCATGGAGATGGACCCACTCTTTGTTGGCCCCGCAGCACTCGCTAAGGCTTACCGCTTCGTCGGTGACCCACGCGATGCCGAGCAGGGTCAGCGCCTCAAGGACCTCGCTGAGGACCCACACGGCATTTATGACTGCACCCACTGCTTCCAGTGCATCGAGGCCTGCCCTAAGGGTGTTGCTCCGATGAGTCAGATCATGCGCTTGCGCCGCCGCGCCGGTTCCGACTTCCATGTTGATGACCGCAACAACGGTCACCGCCATGAGATGGCTTTCGTCAAGAACATCCGCAAGAACGGCCTGCTTCACGAAGCGGACCTGCTCCCTGACTCTTACGGCGGCAAGTTCCACCCTCGCGCGGTTCCGGAGCTCCTCAGCTCCCTCCCTGTTGTCCTCCGTGCACTCAAGACAGGCAAGGTCACCGTCAAGAAGGCACTGCTCCACGAGCACAAGGCCTCCCCTGAGATCGAGCGGATCTTTGACACGGTCGAAAACCGCGAGGTTCGACTTGAGTACAACCTCTACATCTCCGGCAACGAGGACGACCTTGCTGACGATCCTGCGGACGCTGCAGCTCCAGCAGCAACAGCGACACTCGCTCCCCCAGTAGTTGAGGAGCAGGCAGGGCAAGCTCCGGCTGAGCCTGCCGTCGCAGAGGCCCCAGCAGCTCAGACAGCACCGGCCGAGAC